>JBMZDK010000006.1:0-39829 GCA_049614265.1 Thiolinea sp. | reverse complement strand
AAAAGTAAACCAGATGCGGGACACCCGGTAATAAAACAGATCGGTAATTTCCCGTAGTGGTTCACTCCCGATCATAGTCAGAATGATCTCTTCCAGGTCATTACACAACCGCGCATAACCTTCATAGTCATGTGTCCCATGCAGTGCCCTGACCTTTTCCAGCTGTTGTTCCAGCGCAGCGGAGTGTTCATCAGTCAGCACCGCAGGCGACAACTCCCCCATCAGCTCGGCCAACCTCATCCGCAGGTCATATATTTCCTTCAATGTCTTCAGGTTAATATCAGTAACAATAGTGCCAACACCATTACGCACTTCGGTCAGCCCTTCATAATGCAGGCGCTGTAACACTTTACGAATCGGTGTCCGGCTCACGGCAAATTCACTGGCCAGCTCTGCTTCACTCAGTACTGTTCCCGGCTCATATTTCAGCAGTGAAATCCGCTCCCGAATCGTTTTGTAAATTCGCACATGGCGTTGTTCTGCATTTTCTGTACCTGCACCGGATTTAGTTAGTTTCGTCACGCTATTTCTATGTTTAAAAAAGAATTGACAGCATTATAACGCAGCTGATAAAAGTGCTAAATACAAGCTGTATACAGGTTGATTATCAGGAGACCACACCCATGACTGCATCACCCGTTAGCACCACCCTCGATTTTGAACAGGATGGTGTTCAACATGGCTTTCTAAGCCTGCCGCACTCACATGATGAATCCGGTTGGGGCATGCTGATGATCCCGATCACTGTGGCGAAAAATGGTGATGGCCCGACCGCCCTGTTGACTGGCGGTAATCATGGCGATGAATACGAAGGCCCGGTGGCGCTGTGGGATCTGGCCAGCAGGATTAAGGCTGAAGAGATCAAGGGTCGGGTGATTATTGTGCCGGGTATGAATTACCCCGCTTTTAAAGCAGGCAAACGTACTTCCCCCATCGATGGCGGCAATATGAACCGGGTGTTCCCAGGCAATCCGGCGGGTAATATTACCGAGAAAATTGCTGACTACTTCCAGCGTACATTACTGCCCATGGCTGATTATGTACTGGATATGCATTCCGGTGGCAAAACGATGGAGTTCGTGCCCTTTTGTGCGGCACATATCCTCGAAGACAAGGAACAGCAGGCCCGGTGTGTTGCCGCAATGCAAGCCTACAATGCACCGAACTCGCTGATGCTGCTGGAAATTGAAGCCGCCAGTATGTATGACACCGCCGCAGAAAATATGGGCAAAGTGTTCATCAGTACCGAACTGGGCGGCGGAGGTTCGACAACAGCCAGAACCGTTGGTATCGCCAAAAAAGGCGTACGCAACCTGCTGATACATGCCGGGATTATGCAGGGGGAACCAGAGGTCGCGGAGAGCCTGAATCTCGATATGCCTGATGGTAATTGTTACATATTCAGCGAATCGAGCGGCCTGCTGGAGCCTTGTGTTGATATTGGCAGTACAATACAGGCTGGTGATGTACTGGCCCGGGTTCATAATATCGAGCGCACCGGTTTAGCTCCGGTGGAATATCGTGCGAAAATTGACGGTGTACTGGCCGGGCGGCATTTTCCGGGTCTGGTAAATATGGGTGATTTTCTGGCTGTGGTTGCAGTACCGGTGTAACAATGGACACCCAATTCCAACGCATCACTACCCAAACGGAATTTGACAGCGGCCCGGGTAAATACCGCATCGGTTTATTGGTACTGTCTAATGATTACGTCATTGAACGTGACTTTATTAATATGCGGCCCTCGGATGAAGTAGCACTTTTCACCAGCCGCATGTTGTTTTCTCCTGACTGCAGTATCGAAACCCTGCAACAAACCGGCCCGCGTATTACCGATGCTACCTCCCTGTTGATACCTGATGGAAGACTCGATGTTGTCGCTTATGGCTGCACCTCCGGCACGGCAGTACTGGGTTTTGAAGGTGTGCAGGCCAATATCCATAAGGCGCGCCCCGGCGTTCACTGCGTCACCCCGCTCACGGCTTCGCTGGCAGCACTGGATCGATTTAATGCAGAACGATTAGCTGTGTTAACGCCGTATATAGACGACATCAACACTCAGCTTGCTAACTACCTGAACTCACAGGGTAAGACTATCACCGCATTCAACAGCTTTAAGCTGGCCGATACCGAAGCTATGGCAAAACTCAGTAGCGAAAGTATTTATCAGGCTGCACTTGCCGCAGATACCGATACAGCAGAAGCGTTGTTTATTTCATGCACCGCAATCCGTGCAGTTGATGTAGTCGAGCGCATTGAACAAAAGCTGGGTAAACCGGTAGTAACCGCTGTACAGGCATTATTCTGGCAGTCCTTACAACTTGCAGGTTTTACCGGCAGAATTGAAGGCTATGGCCGTTTGTTGCTTGATGGGTTCCGACACAATGAGAAAGAAAACAGTCATGCCTAATAGCTTTGCCTCTGACAACGTATCCGGCATCTGCCCGGAAGTGATGGAAGCCGTCATTAGGGCTAATACAGGTATTGCCATTTCCTACTCCGGAGACCAACACTCGCTTGGACTTGATACACGTTTTTCAGATCTGTTTGAAACCGAAGTTAAAGTATTTCCGGTAGTCAGCGGTACCGCGAGCAACGCACTGGCTCTGGCAAGCCTAACACCCGTCTATGGCAAAGTGTTTTGCCACGAAATGTCACACATTAATACCGATGAATGTGCGGCCCCGGAGTTTTTCAGCGGCGGAGCCAAACTGATTCCTCTGCCCGGTGAGAATGGTAAAATCCAGCCCGAAACCCTGTTAGCTGCCATTCGCGGCAAAGGCAATGTGCATTCTGCCCAGCCCGCCACACTCAGCCTGACCCAATCCTGTGAAACCGGTGTGGTGTATACACTGGATGAAATCAGAACCTTATGTACAGTTGCACATGACCATGGTCTTAAGGTTCACATGGACGGCGCGCGTTTTGCTAATGGCCTGGTATCGCTGGGCTGTACTCCGGCAGCAATGAGCTGGCAGGCAGGTGTGGATGTATTGTCGTTTGGTGGCACCAAAAACGGCTGTCTGGCGGCAGAGGCAGTCATTTTCTTTCGGCCTGAATTAGTCGGTGCTTTTCCCTTTCTGCACAAGCGCTCGGGGCATTTACTATCGAAAATGCGTTTTATCTCTGCGCAATTAGAAGCTTATATCAGCGATGATGTCTGGTTGAGAAATGCGCGGCATGCTAATGCTATGGCGGCAAAACTTAGTGCCGGGCTGGCTGATACAGAAGGCGTTGATCTGGCTTTCCCCACTCAATCGAATGAGGTGTTTGCAAATATGTCTCCGACGATGATTGAACAACTCGCAGCGATGGGCTTTTCAGTGACTGAGGGTGAATTGGATGAAACAGCGCCACCCCGGTTTGTTACAGCCTGGAATACAGAACCGGAAGAGATCGAAGTTTTCCTGACAGCGGTTCGGGAGGTAGTGACCAGATAAAGCGTTTTCTCATGAAGAAGATACCCTGCATCCAAAGATATTCTAAACCTTTCTTTTAAGAAGGGGTTATAGGGAGGGGCTAAACCTCCTCTCAAAATACAATTACTTTTACACGAGGCATACCCTTGAATAACAAACCCGCAAAAAGCACCCAGTGTATCTGGGCAGGTGAAGAAGAATCCCTCATGCAGGGCGCAACCCAGGTTCCGGTCGTCCACAGCGTCGGTTTTGGCTACAAAGATGTGGACGAATGGCAGCAGGTTGCACTGGGCGAAAAGCCCGGCCACATCTATGGCCGCAACACGAACCCGACAGTACATGCTTTCGAGCAGAAAGTACGCCAGTTAGAAAACGCAGAGGCTGTCACCAGCGCGTCCACCGGCATGGGTATTATCAGCAGCACCCTGTTCGCGCTATTAGCGCCGGGCCAGCGGGTAGTGTCAGTAAAAGATACCTACGGCGGCACCAATGTGCTGTTCACCGAATTCCTGCCGAAATTCAATATTGAGGTGATGCTGTGCGAAACCACCGATCACGATCAGATTGAAGCTGAAGTGGCTAAAGGCTGTGATGTACTGTATCTGGAAAGCCCGACCAATCCGACAACCAAGGTGATTGATATTGCACGGCTGTCTGCTGCCGGAAAAAAGGCCGGAGCAACAGTAATTGTCGATAACACTTTCGCCACCCCCATTAACCAGCACCCACTAAGTCTGGGGGCTGATTTGGTATTACACAGCGCAACCAAGTTTTTAGGTGGCCATGCTGATGCGCTGGGCGGTGTGATCTGCGGTGACAAAGACCTGGTACATAGCGTTTACCACTATCGTGAAATCAATGGCGCTACCCTTGACCCGATGGCAGCCTATTTGCTGTTACGCGGCATGAAAACATTAGACCTGCGTATCCAGCGTCAGAACAGCAATGCCCTCGCCGTGGCACAGTTTCTTGAGAATCACCCGGCGATTGAACGGGTATTTTATCCGGGCCTGGAATCGCATAGTGGTCATACCATCGCCAAACAGCAGATGGATGGCTTTGGTGGCATGTTGAGCTTTATGCTGAAGCAAAATGACTTTGATGCAGTACGTCAGTTTGTGCCGCGCCTGCATTTTGCCCATGCAGCGGCGAACCTGGGCGCAGTGGAAACAACAATTGGGCCACCGGCAACTACCAGTCATGTGGAATGTACGGCTGAGGAGCGGGCAGCCATGGGAATTCCGGAGAGTTTGATTCGGTATTCTGCCGGGATTGAGAGTCCTGAAGATTTGCTTGCTGATCTGGATCAGGCACTTAAGGCATTTGTTTGATGGTTTTGTAAAGAAAACGTGCCAATAGGCCGGTTACCAGTACCCATGCCAGGGACGCCGTGAATATATCCCTGTAGGCTTCTGTCTGGCTTCTCTGTCAGACAGACCCTGCCATAAGCACTGCTAACCTCAAATATCGATATTTTGGAGACACTAAAAATGCCACCACCATTCACTAAAGAAGAATACCAGTCCCGTCTGGCCAAAGTCCGCACCAGTATGGTCGAACGCAATCTGGATGCCATGGTTATTGGTGATCCATCCAATATGAACTGGTTAACCGGTTTCGATGCCTGGTCGATGTATGTGCCGCAAATCATGCTGGTCACACATGACAAAGAACCCATCTGGATGGGACGTAATATGGATGCGGGCGCGGTAGCGTTGACCACATATCTCAACCCTGAATCGGTGATGCCCTACCCGGAAACGCATATCCAGCAGGCCAATGTGCATGCGATGGAGCTGGTGGCCGGATATATTTGTGATCTTGGTTTCAACGGTAAACGGATCGGCTATGAAAGCGACACCTACTTCTTTTCGCCAAAGGCATTTAGCTGCTTACAGAACGGTGTAGCGGATGCGCAGTGGGTTGATGCTGATCTGTTGGTGAATTGGTGTCGTGTCGTTAAAAGTGACGCGGAAATTGCAGTGATGCGACAGGCAGCGCGGCTGGTGGAAGGTGCAATGTCAGTGGCTTATGAGAATATTGCCCCGGGTGTACGACAGTGTGATTTGATGGCGAAGATTGTCGCCAAACAGGTCGGTGGCAATGAAGCCTTTGGTGGTGACCTGACTGCATTGTCGCCACTGATTCTGGCGGGTGAGGCAGCAACCACAGCACATCCGATGTGGACGGATGAGAAGTTTGTTGATGGGCAGACGGTAGCACTGGAATTAGGTGGTACACGCAAACGTTATAACGCCGGGCTGGCACGTACGGTGCAATTAGGTCAGGGGCCACAGGCGGTGTTTGATACAGCAAAAGCCGTTCAGGAGGGGCTGGATGCCGTGTTAGATACGATGAAGCCCGGTATCCCGGCGGGTGATGCGCAGCGGGCATGGCAGGCTGTGTTGGATAAATATGGTCTGGTCAAAGACAGCCGGATTGGTTACAGCATTGGTGTCGGATATGCGCCGGACTGGGGTGAGCATACGGTTAGTTTACGCGGCGATGACACTACTGTACTGGAGCCGAATATGACGCTGCATGTGATGCTGGGTATGTGGCTGGATGACTGGGGTATGGAGCTTAGCGAGACGGTGGCGATTACCGATAACGGCGTGGAGTGCCTGACGCAGTTTGCGCGGGATGTGCATGTGGTGAGTTAACCATAATCAAACCAGATTTTCAGGTGGTGTAATGCAATGAAACCCGGAAATGATGATGCGACTTATATTGGGAACTACGCTGAGCCGGTAGCGGTGAGAGTTAATCCTGATGGCTCGTTACCTGAAGCGGCACGTGATGCCCTGGATCAGGATGGTGTGGTTGCCATTCGCAAGGCAATCCCGACGCAATGGCTGGACGTTGTTGAGCAAGGAATAGAGCAGGCTTTAAGCGGCGCGAGTACCAATGTTGATGTGGTCAGGCGCGAAGGAGATGCCGGGTCATTTTCATTTAGCTCCGGTGCATGGCAAAGTGTAGAACCTTTCCGGCGGTTTATTTTTGACTCGCCAATGCCGGATTTAGCCTGGAATTTGCTTGGCTCAAAGCGACTGGGTTTATTTTATGACTTCCTGCTGCTGAAACAACCATTGAGCAATAATGCCGCTACTCCCTGGCATCAGGATCATTCCTATTACCCACTTGACGGGCGACAGCTAATAAATTGCTGGGTAGCACTGGATGATATTCCGCTGGAATCAGCGTTGCGCTTTATAAAAGGTTCACACCGGCCCGGTCATTTATACCGGGCCATTGATTTTGATAATCCGGCACGGGATTACCGCCATGCACGTATGGAACTGCCTTTACCACCGAATGCTGAAACCCCGGTTGATGCAGAGATTCTGAGTACAGCGTTAAAAGCCGGAGATATGCTGGCCTGGACTTCCTATACCCTGCACAGCGCACCGGGAAACCACTTAAACCGGCGGCGGGCAGCCTTTTCGGTGAACTGGCTGGGTGATGATGTGGTGTTTAACGGCAAGCCATCACTGGAGAGTTATCGTGACCCCGGCCAAATTGTCGGGCAAGCAATTATTTGTGAGAAATTTCCTTTGGTACGGGAGGCTAAATAATGGGCAAAGTATTAACAACACAACAAATCAAACAATTCCATGAAGCGGGTTTTATTTCACCCATAGATGTCATGTCTGAAGCAGAGGCGGCGACGTATCTGGCCAGACTGGAGCAAGCAGAAGCCGATTACCCTGAGCATTTTAATGCTGAAAACCGGAATAATCCGCACCTTAGCCTGACCTGTTTCGACGAACTGGTGCATCATCCTGTCATTCTGGATGTGGTGGAGGATTTGATTGGATCTGATTTTTCACTCTGGGGCAGTGTCCTGTTCGCCAAAGAGCCACAGACACAACATTATGTCAGCTGGCATCAGGACGCCACCTACATGGGGCTGAGCCGACACGATTTTGTCACCCCCTGGCTGGCATTGACGCCGAGCCACCTTGAAAATGGTTGTATGACCATGCTGCCCGGCACCCATCGTCACGGAGTACATCAGCACGATGAAACGTTTGCTGAGGATAATATCCTGACCCGTGGGCAAAATATTGCTGATGTTGATTTGAGTTCAGGCGTGGATCTGATCCTGCGCCCGGGCCAAATGTCCGTACACCATGCCCTGACCATTCACGGTTCACAGCCGAATCGCAGCCAGCAGCGGCGGATAGGGTTTGCTGCGCAAAGCTACGTACCATCGGGGGCACAACAGATGATTGGAGATAACCACTGGCTGCCGGTACGTGGGCAGTGTGAGCATCCTGATATGATTGAATTAATCCGGCCATCCGGCGATATGGATACGGTTGGCATTGAGCAGCGGCGATTGGTGAATGAAAACTGGGCAAATATTTTGTACCACGGTGCGGAGAAGGCCCGGGCTTACTGAGCCTGATCAAGGTTAACAATCAGCCAACACCTTCATCGTACCCCGATAGAAACCGTTGCTACTGATTTTTAGCCTGTCGCTTCTGCCTCCAACCAGCGGCAAACTGCGTCCACTTCCGCTTGTTGTCTCGCTGCCGGACTTGCCAGCAAATAATAAGAACGTGTTGGTGACAGCTCAGTAGCCAGAGGGCGTACTAACCGGCCACTGTCCACCTCGCTTTGTATAAAGGGAAATATTCCCAGTGCCACGCCCTGCCCGTCAATAGCCGCCTGTGTTACAACATTGGAATCAGTGATAATCGTTTCCTCGCAAGCCACTAAATTAATACCGGCTAATTTAAGCCAGGCCTGCCATTCTGAACGATCCTGCTGATGTAATATCGGGTAATTCTGCAGGTCTTCTGCCCGTTCAATTCCACCACGCTGTTGTAATAACTCAGGGCTGAGCACCGGGCTATACACTATATCCATTAGCTTTATCGCATCTGCCCCTTCCCAGTCACCATGCCCCCAGTCCACTGCTATTGGTGTATACATATCATCCATGCCCTGAATGCGTTCAGCATGATGCAGGATCAGCTCAATCTCAGGATATTGACGCCGAAACCGGCTTAAACGCGGAAGCAGCCAGCGTGAACAGAAAATTGGCCCGATTGCCAGCTGCACGGTTTTGTAATTTGTTATCCGGTGACGTTCAATTTCACTGCGTATAGCACTGAAAGACTGGCCAACCACCTGAGCCAAAGCCTGTCCGGCAGGGGTTAACTCGACCCGCCGCGTCTTACGCACAAACAGTTGTAGTTCCCAATCGCGTTCAAGCTGCCGGATCTGATTACTGACGGTTGTTGGCGAGACACAGAGTTCCCGTGCAGCACGCTTGAAACTCAGACAGCGCGCAGCCACTTCAAAGGTACGCAGGGCAGTAAGGGGTAAGCGCTGGTTATGCATGAAAACAAACCGGATCAATATTCACAGTGACGCTGACAACATCTTTCTTCATGTGCTTATAGATAACATTTTCTTTATCTATCGTCAGCTCATTTGTCGTTTGTCTACCGTTAAATAAGGACTGATAATAAGCTGATGCCGGGTTCGGAAGGTGGAAGGTAAAGCCCATTAGACACAATCGATCCGCCACATATATTTCCACAGGCTTGTCAGGACTACCGATGTTCACTGAAAACGACAAATCGTCAGCGAAAACAAAAGGCTCAGTACGCCGTGGCCGCCGTGCCCGTACTGATGCCAGAAAAACGCAGACCAACCCGGCTCAACATCCGGAAATGAAGGGTTTACAAGGCGGTTGTTTTGCTCCGCTTAGCACGGACGATATGCAGAATATGGATCAGGCTATTCGTGACATTCTGCAAACTATCGGCCTGTCAGAAGCCCCCTCCGTCGTTATTGAGCATATTACAGCACGTGGAGGCTCAGTCACTGCGGACGGGCGCCTGACTTTTCCGGCAACGTTAATTGATGAAGCCCTGAAGGGTATGCAACGCCATTTCACTCTGCACGGTCAACTTCCGGGCCATGAGCTGCTGATGTCAGGTAAACAGGTGCACATGGGTTCCGGTGGCGCAGCACCCAGCCTGCTGGATATGGATACCGGTGCTTATCGTGATTCCACCCTGCAGGATTTATATAATGCAGCGCGAATCGTAGATACGCTGGATAACGTGCATTTTTTCAGCCGTTCTCTGGTCGCGCGTGATATGCCAAATGACTGGCTGCTGGATATCAACACTGCTTATGCCTGTCTGAGCGGAACCCGTAAACACGTCTTTACCAGTATAAGCCGGGCAGAGCATGTGAAGCCAATTGCAGAAATGTGTTATGCGCTTGCCGGGTCGCGCGAAGCCTTTATCGCTAAACCCTTTTTATCATTGAATATTAACCATGTGGTGCCCCCGCTCCGCTTTGCCGCAGATGCCTGTGAGGTGATGGCGGAAGCAGCACGTTATGGCCTTCCGATGCATGCCAATTCCTTTGGCCAGCTGGGCGCTTCCACACCGGTGACCATCGCTGGTTCGGTGATTCAGACTGCAGCTGAGTCACTGGCCGGGATGATTTTCGCCTGGACAGTGAATCCGGAGGCTAAAGTCACTTTCGGGCCTCGACCGATGATTACGGATTTACGCACGGGTGCCATGTCCGGCGGCAGCGGTGAACAAGCTGTATTAATGGCTGCAGCCATGCAAATGGCGCAGTATTATGATTTGCCGAATAACTGCATTGCCGGTGCAACGGATAGCAAAGTTCCCGACGCACAAAGTGGTTACGAAAAAAGCCTGGCCGTCACACTGGCAGCTCAGGCTGGTTGTAATGCCATTACCCAGGCCTGCGGCATGCATGCCAGTCTGGTGGGTTGTGCCTTCGACAGTTATATTATCGACAATGATATGTTGGGAGGTATCTTACGCTCGCTGACTCCCATAGAGGTCAATACTAATACGCTCTCAACTGATGTTATTCGCAGCGTGGTCAACGGCGAAGGACACTATCTGGGACACTCTGATACCCTGCAGCGCATGCAAAGTGATTTTCTCTACCCGCAGATTGCCGACCGTCAGTCACCAGCAGAATGGCAGGAAACCGGTGCCCTTGATATGCGTGCACGGGCGAAAAACAAAGCACGGGATATTCTGGAAAACTATTTTCCAACACACATCAGCGCTGTCACAGACAAACAGCTGCGAACAGGTTATGACATACAACTGCCACAAGAGGTGATGAGAAAACGATGAAAATTGCCATAATGGGTGTAGGTGCAATGGGATCGGTGTATGCCGGTTTATTATCAGAAGCCGGACATGAAGTTTGGGTTATCGATGTCTGGCAGGCCCATATCGAGCAGATCCGGAACCATGGCCTGAAAGTAGAAGGCGCCAGCGGTGACCGCACAGTAATGGGTTTGCATGCCACACAGGATATTGCTGATGCCGGTCATTGTGATTTATATGTCATCGCGACCAAAGCTTCCGGTGTTGGATCAGCAGCGCAGGCCATTGCGCCCCACAGCGGGCCTGATTCACTCGTCCTCACTATTCAAAACGGTCTGGGTGCCGGTGAACGTATTGCTGAATATATGCCGGTGGACAATGTACTACTTGGTGTTGCTGATGGTTTTGGTGCTGCGATGCAAGGCCCCGGCCATGTGCAACACGCTGCGATGAACCTGATAAGAATTGGCGAAATGCAGGGAGGGATGACAGAACGCCTGCAATCCATTACAGAAGCCTGGCAGCAGGCAGGCTTTAAAGCACGGGCATTTGAGGACATTAACCAGTTAATTTGGGAAAAATACCTTTGCAATGCGACGTTCAGTGCACCCTGCACCGCTTTTGACTGCACGTTGGGTGAACTCATGAATCATCCGACGCGCTGGCAGATTGCCCTGGGTTGCACACGTGAAGTTTTCACCCTGGGGCAGGCAAAAAATATCAACTTTTCCTTTCAGGATCCGGAGGCCTATGTCACTGCTTTCGGAAATAAAATGCCTGATGCGCGCCCGTCAATGCTGCTGGATCACCATGCACAACGGAAATCTGAGATTGATGCCATTAATGGCATGGCAGTGGAATTGGGTGAACAGCTGGGTATTGCCACACCTTACAACGAAGTATTAAGCGCAATTGTACGGCGAAAAGAAGAGGCTTTCTAAAACCGGCAAGCTATCAAATTAAGCGCCCTGTAATTCCTTAAGGTACTGAAATAACAGCCGTGCTGATTTAGGCGGCTTATTATTCTTTTTCTCTTTCGCAGCATTTCGTACCAGCTGACGCAAATACTGAATATCCACAGCATCGAAAGTATTCAGTAAGGTGTCCAGTACAGCATTGTCACCACTCAGTAGTTGGTCACGCCATTGTTCCAGCTGGTGGAATGCAGCAACGTCCTGTTTTGCCGGGCGCTCCAGCGCGTCAATTTGTGCTGCAATAGCGACGGGGTCTTCATGGCGCATCAGGCTGGTGGTAAAAATTAACTGCCGCTTCAGAGCCTGCTTTTTAAAACGCTTGCAATTATCAACGGCTTCCCGCAGTTCTTCGGATAATTCCAGCGCTTTATATAAACCATCACCCATATTCATCATGCGCAGAATCAGCGCCTTATTTGCTTCAGCCTCACGCTTTAAAGCAGTTTTATTCGGGCGCTCTGCGTAGACTTTCTCTTCGTCATCGTCATACATAGCGACTTATACCACTGCCACCGGATAGGAACCAAGCACCCTCACCAAATCAACATCGGCCCGCAATAATTCCAGCGCCTGCTGTACAGACTCGTCCTGCTCATGCCCCAGTACATCAAGGAAAAACATATAATCCCAGTTGGTATTACGTGACGGCCTGGATTCAATCCGTGTCATATCCACACCATGTTCTGCCAAAGGTTTCAGAATATCAAATAATGACCCCGGCCGGTTTGGCGTTGAAACCAGTAATGAGGTTTTATCACGCCCACACCCCCCGACAACCTGATCTCCAATCACCAGAAAACGGGTCGTGTTATTAGCATTATCCTCAATACTGGCCTGCAGAATATCCAGGCCATAAATCTGTGCCGCCTGCTTTGGCCCGATGGCAACAGAACCACTGTCTTCCGCACAACGCCGGGAAGCTTCACTGTTACTGCTCACCGCAATTTGCTCAGCATGAGGCAGGTGTTGCGCTAACCAGTTACGACACTGCGCCAGTGACTGCTGGTGTGAATATACGCGCTGAATTGCACTCAGATCACTGGTTTTACCCATTAAATTCTGATGAATGCGCAAGCTGATTTCACCGCAAATGCGCAAATTGGATTGCATGAACATATCCAGCGTATGAGTAATCACACCTTCCGTGGAATTTTCGATCGGTACAACACCATAGCGCATACGGCCTGCTTCCACTTCCCGGAAAACCTGATCAATGGAATCAACAGGCTGGGTAGCAACTCCCTGACCAAAATGCTTCAGGGTCGCTTCCTGGGTAAAGGTGCCTTCCGGGCCGAGATAAGCAATGCATAATGACTCTTCCAGACCAAGGCAGGAAGCAATGATCTCGCGGTAGATCTGTGTGATTTGCTCATTGCGCAGCGGGCCGCTATTCATTTCCCGCATCCGGTTTAAGATCCAGGCTTCACGTTCCGGGCGGTAGAATTTCGCATTGGGATCTTCAGCCAGTTTGACATGTGCTACCTGTTCCGCACATTCCGCACGTTTGTTGAGCAATACCAGTATTTGTTCATCCAGTGCATCGATTTGTTTGCGTAACGCCGATAAATCAATATCCATCAAACTACCCTTTCCTCCACCGGAAATAACCCGGCCCCCATGAAATACACATAAAAATGATCGCCCATTAATCAATGAGCAGCATCAAACTTTCGCTTCGAAATCCCGCATAAATGCAATCAAAGCATCAACACCACTTTCCGGCATTGCATTGTAAAGACTCGCACGCATACCACCTAACACACGATGTCCTTTTAATCCCATCAAACCTGCTTCCTGCGCTGAGGCAAGGAATGAGCGATCCAGGGCCGGATCAGCTAAGGTGAAAGGCACATTCATCCATGAACGACAGCCTATAGCAACAGGATTATGGTAAAAATCTGAATCATCAATAGCCTGATAGAGCTTAGCGGCTTTACGCTGATTAATACTCGCCATGGCTTCCAGACCGCCCAACTCACGCAGCCATTGAAAGACCAACCCGGCCATATACCAGGAAAAAGTTGATGGTGTATTGTGCATTGAGCCGGACTTTGCATGTACCGAATAATCAAACATTAACGGCGTCTTGTCAGCAACCTGTCCCAGTAAATCCTCACGCACAATAACCAGCGTCAGACCAGCCGGGCCAATATTTTTTTGCGCTCCGGCATAAATCAAGCCAAATCGTTCGATATCCAGCGGGCGTGACAATAAAGTGGAGGACATGTCTGCAATTAACGGCACTGCACACTGCTGCGGGATATCAGCAAACTCAACACCACGAATGGTTTCATTTGGTGTGTAATGCAGATAGGCTGCCTGTTGATTACATTGCCAGGTTTCCTCGGGCGGAATAGTCGTGTAATTACTGCTATCAGCACTCGCCACAACGTTAATATTGGCATAACGCCTGGCTTCAGCAATGGCTTTTAACGACCAGTCACCGGTATCGACATAATCCGCCGCAGCCTTATCCCCGAGCAAATTTAACGGCACCATCGCAAACTGGCTGCTGGCACCACCCTGCAGGAATAATACGTGGTAATGCTCAGGTATTGTCAGCAGTGCACGTAAATCAGCTTCAGCCCTGGCTGCCACCGCCATAAAGGCTTCACTACGGTGGCTGATTTCCATAACGGACATACCGGAACCCTGCCAGTCCCGGAGTTCAGCCTGTGCCTGCTCAAGCACCGGCCGGGGTAAAACCGCAGGCCCGGCACTAAAATTGTAGATTTGCTCCACAATCAACCAACTGACTTATTCATCAGCATCATTTACATCATCAGAGTCGGTAGAATCATTACCATCACTCACCACCGCCTGAGAATCTGCTACAGATTCTGAATCCCCATCGGCACCTTCAGCAGTATCGTCTTCATCTTCTTCATCACCGGTATTCGGAATCGGCGCAATTTGCACTAATTTTTCACCGGCAGTCAGTCGAATTAGCGTCACACCCTGTGTATTACGGCCAACCACTGAGATCTCATCCACCGCAGTACGCACCAATGTGCCACCATCAGTGATCAACATGACTTCATCACCATCAGCAACCTGGGCAGCACCAACCGCCGAGCCATTCCGCTCCGATGTCTGGATAGCAATCACTCCCATACCACCGCGACCCTGCTGTGAGAATTCTTCACGGTTGGTACGCTTGCCGTAACCATTTTCTGTTGCTGTGAGAATCTCACCCTCATCGTTCAGGATAATCAGTGCATTAACATGATGCCCGCCTTCCAGTTTGATACCACGAACACCAGCAGCTGTTCTGCCCATTGGGCGAACATCTTTTTCACTGAAACGAATCGCTTTGCCTGATGATGAGAACAGCATGACCTCGCTATCACCATCGGTCAGACCAACATCAATCAGGAAATTATCATCACGCAAATCCAGGGCAATAATACCGGCAGTACGTGGGCGGGAGAAATCACGTAATGGTGTTTTCTTCACCGTACCATTCGAGGTTGCCATGAATACATACCAGCCTTCGGAGTACTCACGAATTGGCAAAATCGCATTGATACGCTCCCCCTCTTCCAATGGCAGTAAATTAACCATAGGTCTGCCGCGTGAATTGCGGCTGGCCATTGGCAGCTGATAAACCTTAAGCCAATACATACGCCCCCGGCTGGAGAAGCACAGGATGGTGTCATGAGTACTGGCAACAAAGAGTTTTTCAATGAAATCTTCTTCTTTCATTGTTGTTGCAGCTTTACCGCGCCCGCCACGCCGCTGAGCACGATAAGTATCTAATGGCTGAGCTTTGGCATAACCGGCATGCGAGAGTGTCACCACCACTTCTTCATCCGCAATCAAATCTTCCAGATTCAGATCTTCGCCAATCGGATCAATCTCTGTCCGGCGTTCATCGTTGAAAGCTTCCCGGGTTTCTGTCAGCTCATCACGAATCACCTGCATCAGACGCTCAGGATCACCCAGAATATCCAGCAAATCTTCAATCCGGCTCAGTAGCTCGCGATATTCATTGAGGATTTTATCTTTTTCCAGTCCGGTTAAACGATGCAGGCGCAGCTCCAGAATAGCCTGAGCCTGTGCTTCAGATAACCAGTATTTCCCATCGCGCAGCCCGAAATCAGCACCCAAACCATCAGGACGGCAGGCATCAGCTCCGGCACGGGTCAGCATTTCGCTTACAATACCCGGATTCCAGCCACGTGATATTAAACCGGCTTTTGCATCGGCTGGTGTTGGCG
This sequence comes from Thiolinea sp., assembly GCA_049614265.1. Classification (GTDB taxonomy): domain Bacteria; phylum Pseudomonadota; class Gammaproteobacteria; order Thiotrichales; family Thiotrichaceae; genus Thiolinea. Next base: position 24,089 of record JBMZDK010000006.1, on the reverse strand, counting down.
CGTTTTTAATTAATGCGATAATTTCATCAATATTGGACAGGGCAACCGCGAGGCCTTCAAGAATATGTGCCCGTTCCCTGGCCTTACGCAGATTATATATGGTACGACGGGTAACAACTTCACGACGGTGGCGCAGAAAGGCTTCCAACACCTGATGCAGATTCAGTAAGCGTGGCTGTCCGTCCAGCAAAGCCACCATATTAATACCAAAAACACTCTGCATCTGGGTTTGTTTATACAGATTATTCAGTACAACTTCGCCGGATTCATTACGTTTAATCTCGATGACCATGCGCATGCCGTCTTTATCCGACTCATCACGCATTTCCGAGATACCCTCGATTTTCTTGTCTTTTACCAGTTCAGCAATTTTTTCCATCAGGCGCGCCTTGTTCACCTGATACGGCAATTCATGCACGATAATGGTTTCTTTACCGGTCTTTTCGTTGACTTCAACTTCAGCACGGGCACGCACATAAATCCGTCCCTTACCGGTACGGTAAGCTTCACGAATCCCGCGGGCACCATTGATAATGCCTGCTGTTGGAAAATCCGGGCCGGGCAGAATTTCCATCAGCTCTTCCAGTTCCATATCCGGCTTATCAATCATTGCCAGACAGGCATCCACCACCTCACCGAGGTTATGCGGTGGAATATTGGTTGCCATACCCACCGCGATACCGGAGGAACCATTGACTAACAGATTGGGAATCCGGGTTGGGAAAACCGTCGGTTCACTTTCAGAACCATCATAGTTATCCGCAAAATCAACGGTTTCTTTATCCAGATCGGCCATCAATTCATGGGCAATCTTAGACATGCGGATTTCGGTATAACGCATCGCCGCCGGGGCATCACCATCAACCGAACCAAAGTTACCCTGGCCATCAACCAGCATATAGCGCAGGGAAAAAGGCTGTGCCATACGCACGATGGTGTCATAAACCGCTGTATCACCATGAGGGTGATATTTACCGATTACATCACCTACCGCGCGGGCTGATTTTTTATAGGGTTTATTGTAATCATTTCCCATTTCACCCATCGCGTAAAGCACACGCCGGTGAACAGGTTTCAGGCCGTCACGTACATCCGGTAAGGCGCGACCAACAATAACACTCATCGCATAGTCCAGATAGGACTGGCGCATTTCGTCTTCGAGGTTTACTGAGAGAATTTCCTTGGCGAAGTCAGCCATATTATGTCGTTTTTCCGCATGAAATGAAGCTGCACATTATACCAGATAACATGGTGTTTCTTCACGGGAAATATAGCCAGCTTAAACAGTGACTTACATAAGGTAGATTCAGGCAGACTGCAGGCCCGCCAGACGACAGGCCCACAGTATCAAGTATTAAGCCATCACCAACTCAGGCTATCAGGAACGCGGCTTAACATTCTCCGGATCGTATAGCGCACCGTAACCCACCGCCGCTACCTTCATTTTATAAGTATCCGCAAAATACTCCATCGCCAGCTCACGTCCCACCTGGCAATATTCATATGGCAGATAAGCCAAGGCAATATTCTTGCCAATCGTTGGCCCGAACACAATACTGGTGGTATAAGAACGGCGACCTTCTGAATCAATCAGCGTCTCACCGCTTTCAGGATCCATAATCGGACAGTTACCCACCGGATAACGTGCCACACCTTCTGAGTCAATATTTTCTTCCATAGTCAGCGTACACAGATAGGCTGGCTGATGCTCACGTTCACGCTGCGCCAGGTGTGCTTCCTTACCATAGAAATCTGCTGCTTTAACCTTAGGGCGCTGCAAGCCGGCTTCCATCAGATTATATTCCGTCAGCAGGTCAGCATTCTGCAAGCGCAGGCTCTTTTCCAGACGACGGCTATTCGCGTAAGTCTCAACCCCTACCGGCGTCACGCCCAAACCGTGTAAAGCATCCCACAATGCCAGTCCCTGATCCATCTCAAAGTGCAGTTCCCAGCCCTGCTCACCTACATATGAAATACGGAAAGCCTGAACTTTGATGCCGCCTTTCAGTTCCAGCGGTTTCACCGCCACAAACGGGAAGTTTTCATGATCAATTTGCGTCGGATCATCCAGTAATTTGGCCAGCGTGGTACGTGCATTTGGCCCCCAGATACCCAGACAACCCCAGTCGGTGGTGCGGTTAGTGACGGACACATTGGCGTAACCATGATCCTGTGCCATCCGGCGCAGCCACACCATATCACGATGCCCGGCATCCGCACCGTCAATCACAAAGTAGCGATCTTCTGCCATCCGCAGCACGGTCAGATCTGCCCGTACCCCACCGGTCGCATCGAGGAAATGGGTGTAAATACCCTTGCCAATCGCCGTATCACCGCCAACCTTCGCGGCACAAGTGTATTCCAGCAAATCCGCAGCATCCGCGCCCGCAACTTCAATCACGGTGAAGTGGCACAGGTTAATCATGCCCACATCTTCAGACAATTTCAGATGCTCAGCATTTGATACACGCCAGAAATGGCGGCTATCCCACTCATTCTCACGTACCGGTACGCGATCGCCGTATTCCTCTAACAGGTGTTCATTGCTGGCATAACCATGTGCACGTTCCCAACCCATGATTTCCATAAAATAGCCGCCCAGTTCCTTTTCGCGCTCATGGAACGGGCTGCGGTAAATACCACGCGCCTTACTGTATGGCTCACGGTTGTGAACCGGTGGGTTATAAATCTTAAATGCGGATTCATAACAACGATCAGCGATATACTGCTCATCCTGCTGGAACGGATAATAACGCGCCACATCAATACCGCTGTGATCAAGGTGAGTACGGCCATCGGTCATCCAGTCCGCCAGAATTTTACCGGTGCCGGGGCCATCTTTTACCCAGACCGACACGGCGTACCATAAGCCGCGTACTTTTGCTGACTCACCAATTGATGGGCCGCCATCCGCCGTGACTTGCAACAGACCATTAAACGAGTACTTCTCGTCATAACCCAGCTCCGCCAGGATAGGCGTCAGTTCCATGGCACGTTCCAACGGCTCCATGACTTCTTCCAGCTCTAAATCACGCTGTGAAGGTGATAGACGCGCTTCTTCTTTCTCCAGCAGGTCGCGTGGGTGACACATACGTGGTTCTTTTTCTTCGTAGTAACCCCACTCAATCTGACCGCCTTCCGGTGTTGTCGGATCACCGGTATCACGCAGATAAGCTGAGTTACCCTGGTCGCGCAGCAATGGATAACCAATGTCTTTACCGGTGCCTTCGAATTCAGTAAACGGCTTAAAGAAGGTCAGCGGATGATCAACCGGCATCACCGGCAAATCTTCGCCAGCCATCTCAGCGATAAGACGCCCCCAGAGACCCGCACAGACCACAACATTATCTGACATAATGGTGCCTTTCTCTGTTTCGACACCTTTAATTTTACCGTCTTCGATAATCAATCCGGTACAGGAGGTATTGGCGAAGGCCTGTAATTTACCGGTCTCAACCGCCTGATCAATCAGTTCACCAGCGACTGTCTGTGAACGCGGTGCCACTAAGCCCGCATCCGGATCCCACAGCGCCCCCTGAATCATATCTTCTTCCAGCAGCGGGAATTTTTCTTTGGCCTCTGCTGCGCTGATCATTTTTACCCGGCTACCGAAAGCTTTACCTGAAGTGACCCGGCGCTTCAGCTCAACCATACGCTCATCGTCATCCGCCCGGGCGACTTCCAACCCGCCAATGCGCTCATAACGCCCCATCTTCTCAAAGAAATCGATGGAGTATTTAGTGGTAAAAATCGTCATCTGATCATGCATGGTATTAAAGCAGAAATCAGAAGCATGGGCCGTTGAGCCAATATCTGTCGGAATCGCCGATTTATCGATACCCACAATATTATTCCAGCCGCGTTCGATCAGATGATGTGCCACCGATGAGCCAACAATGCCGCCAAGGCCGATAATCACCGCATCAGCGTGTTCAGGTAGTTTTGCCATTAAAATATCTCCAAACCGGGTCAGGGATTACCCCAGGCTGCTTCCGGTATCAGGTCTGAAATGTAGTGTCATGATCAGCACCGACATAAAAATGCTGATTGACTGGTTAGTCAATCGCGCATAATCGCATGAAATACTCTGGCAGGCAATCGGCAAATTCGGCCAGATCAGGAAGTTGCAGCCGTCTTATTTTCCAGCATTACCGGCTTACCATGCGGGGTACTCAGGTAAGCCTGCTCCCAGTCGGATTTCCGTTGCTGTAACTCTGGCTCCGAGAGTAAATTATTTTGCTGTAAAGCGACTTCTAATGCTGCCAGGACAGCCTGATAATAATTTTCTGAAGTATCTGTTGCAGCATCAATCTGATAACGACGCAGCTGTACTCCCAATAGCCGTGCCCATTCAGCAGCGTTCAGCCCGCCACCCTGAATCAGCAAATCCACCATTGCCAATGCTTCGGCCTGCCATTGCTCGCTGAATATCGGAGCTGCCCCCTCTTCCTGTTCAGGCGTCAACAAAATATGACTCCCATAAATCCAGGTAAATCAGATTCTTTTCAACGTCATCCTGTGGCCATAATTCTGTTGCAGTGAATTCAACCGTGTACAAATGTTCTGCCCGCTCATCGCCGTGTGCGCAAGCATCCGGAAAATAGTGTGCGCCGTGATGCGCGGTAATAACCCCTGCTTTGCCTAACACATAATTCGGCAGGCGGCTATGCCCTGAAAATGAAGCATTACGCATCAGGACACTGTCACCAATCTGATAACGTGGGTCATCCTCAATATCGGTATCAAAACGCTTACCGGCCTCACGGTTTGCTGTTAAAACATCCTCAACACTCATAACCGGCTCAGGTTCAGCCACCGGAACCGGCTTATTGTTCAGGACTTCATCCAATTCCAGCGCGCCTGTATCAATCATTGCAATCAACTGCGTCATTACCCACTGATCAAAGTAAGGCCGGGTCAGATAATCTACCGGTGGTGTCAACTCCCGGATATGCCGCCACCAGTCGATACTCAGGCCGGGGGCACGCAAAGTTTGATTCATTGTCCAGCCAAACGCATCCACCGGATCATCCAGTGTTGCATCCGCTGTACTGGCTTTTACCGGGCCGAAACCCTGTTTACCACCCAGATCATGAATTCCATCCATCAGACTGCTCCCAAGCTCAGCTCACGCTGTGTTCCGATCATTGAATTACGTGTCACCAGATCAGCCAGTTGCTCTGCAGTAAAACCCTCTGTTCCGGATGGTCGCTGTGGAATGACCAGATAGCGAAGTTCAGCCGTACTGTCATAGACCCTTACTTCAATATCACTATCCAGCTCAACACCAAATTCCTGCAGAACCTGTCGCGGCTCACGCACTGCGCGTGAACGATACGCTGCTTTTTTATACCAGTCGGGGGCAATGCCTAGTAAAGCAAACGGGTAACATGAACACAGGGTACACACCACCATATTGTGCACATCATCCGTATTTTCCACCGCTTTCAGGTGGCCAACCGCTTTCCCCATCAGACCAAGCTGGTCAACCGCCTGTGCAGCATCATCCAGTAACTGTTGCTTAAACTCCGGATCCAGCCAGGCCCTGGCAATCACTTCTGCCCCGCGTCGCGGGCCAATTTCCTCGCTGTATGCCTGCACCCAACTATCAATGGTAGCTTCCTGAATCAGTCCCTTCTCCACCAATAAACTCTGGATGGTTTTAACCCGCAACGCCGGATCGCTGGGCAGGTGACTGTGGAGGGTATGGTAGAGGTCAGTGACTTTTTGCTGGTCTTGCATAGTTAGTACTCACTACAAATGGAGAAGTGTTACCTCATCGTAACATGTTCGTTGACAGCCCAAAATGCCTGAATTATCTTCAGTTTCAATCTTCTATACTTTCCCCAAAATCTGCAGCGCATTCCTCATTGCTATTTCAGGCGGTGTTTCCTCTAATGTTCCCGCAATTTGTTTGATACGGTCATCCACCAGATAGTGTGGACGCGACCACAAGTATTCTCTGTCAGCCATCTCACGCCACATCGGTACAATAATACTTCCTAATTTGATCAGCTTCCACGGCATACCCAAAAGCATCAATTCCCGTCCACAAACCTGTTCTGCCAGTGTTTTTAATTCATTTCCGGTCAGACTGTGTCCTGAATACAATAAATTCTCAAACAGCCCGCATTGCCGGTGATTATTCGCTACGGCAACAAATGCCTGCGCCAGATCAGGTAAATATGCCCAGGTATGTACAACACCCATCGGGCCGGGATAAACAAACTGATTTTTCTGCAGCTTATCCATAAGCGCCAAATCAAACCACGAACCACGTGCGCCATACACATCACCACTGCGTATAATAAGGGTTTTAAGCTTGTATTTTTGTGCTGCAAGCGCAAACATTTTTTCCGTTTCAATGCGGATTCTGCTTTTAACACTATCGGCAACCATCGGGGTGTTAATATCGCACCGCAATGGAATTTGCTTGCCATAGTTATAGACATTTCCCGGAAACAGGTGCACTGCTCCGGTACTGCGCACGGCTTCAATAACATTACGCGCCATAGGAATAGCAGCATGTACCCAGTGAGTGTACGGTGGATTTAGACCATTAAATACAAAATCTGCCCCGCGCACAGCTTTTTTCAACTGCTTCAGGTTCATGGCATCGGCTGCGACCCGTTTCACTGGGGCCGGTGCACCACGAACATGACCATTGCGGGTAACAGCAGTCACCTGATAGCCCGCCTGATGAAAAGCCTGCATGACTGCATTGCCCAACTGGCCATTAGCACCCAGCACCGCAATATGCTTCATTTCCTTTTTGATTCTCCGGCTACTAAAGCAATAAATTTATAAAGTTGCTATACTTTTGCATATCACAACCCCAAAGGTGATTTCATGCATAATCTGATACTTCATGTGGTCAGGCTTTCTTTGGCCTTCTCATTGACCGGCCAGTCTCTGGCTGGGCAAAAAACGAATAATGATACGCTGCGGTAAGCTGTAAAGAAAAGCCATGAAGGGGGATAGGGCCAATATGCCGTCGTACCAGACGGAGCTGCAGCCGTATGGACAACAGCCGGAAATGCGTATTAAACGTATTGTATTTCCACTGCTGTTATTGTTCTGGTTATTTTGTTTACCACTCGCCTTTAGTATTTACACGCCTTACCTGTACCAGACGAATTGTTACTGGAATGAGCGCTGTGAACGTATGGGTGAGGAAAAAACGGCACAAAGCATTAATGAGCTGACCGGTTTTTTTCTACACCACAGCAATGAGCTAAAGCGACCGTGGACGATTAAAGAAAATCTGCACATGCGGGAGGTGCGGGCTATTTATGACCGGGTTTTCATTATTTTTGCACTGATAACACTGATATTTATTATTGATTTATGGTTTATACCGCATGCAGCCCGACGCTATAGTCGTTATGCTGCAAACAGTTTATTAATCAGTAGCTGCCTGGCAGTATTGGCAATTGCGTTAATTCCGTTTTTCAGCAGCTTCTGGATGCATATTTTCCACCCATTATTATTTGATAATGAGCTATGGCGTACAAATCCACGCGATATTTCCTGGTATCTGATGCCAAAGGCTTTTTTCCTGCGGGTCATTATATTTATCTGTGTCAGCACACTCCTGCTGAATATTCTGCTGTGGTGGTTTGGCCGGCCGCGTAAGACATGAGTCGGCGACCCCCGGTTTGACAGTTAGCCTCTAAAAAACCACCCGCTTTCCTTCTACAGTTCTCTGCTCAGCCATAGTGCGCCAACTCAAATTTCGTATGTGTATGTACAGTCCACTACGATTTCAGGAGATACCTGCCCGTCTTTATTAGCACGGGGATCCTGACCAGCCACTACGGCAGATAATCGACCGCGTTCACCATTTGCGGTTTGCTTCACGTTAATCGAGGATGGAATCGCCGAAAAACGAAAAACCTGCATAGCACCCGTATTCTCACTATCAGGTGCAGTAATCAAAAAATGGTAGTTTTTCGTTTTCATTGAGCCTAAAACAAAAACCGACGAGTTTTTATCGCTCTTGAAAGGTGATTGTTGGGCAATGACATCTTTCCATTCCACTGTTTCACCATCGATAGTGAAGGTAAGCAAATGCTCAGCATGGTCACCTGGCACAGAAGCCTGCAACACGGTGCGCCCTGACGCTGACTTACACTTAAAATCGGCGTTAGCTGACCCCGCATAACCGGAGACAGCGGTAAGAACTCCGGCTGAAAAAACCATGCTTTGTATAAATAAATGCTTCATGAAATATCCTGTTAATAGCGTGAATGCAACCTCAATACCCCTTATATTATAGATGACCCGCTCTAATCAGGATTATTAAAAAAGTCACACAGCCAATAGCCGGTTCCTCACTTCAGACTCTCCGGAAGGTATAGCGCAGGCTTTCTCAGGGTTTTGCGGACGTTATGCGACAACGCCTGCAAGCCAGCCACACCAGCTTATTGTCAGGACTCTATTTTGCCTTGAAAACAGCTGTATCTTCATGAAAAGCATACCAGGCAAACCAGAAACCGTTCACTGTATGGATAATTTTTCCGTTCTCATCGGTAATACGACCGTCCCGGTTTTCCACATCAAAACTCACCGTAAGCTTCTGACCGGCAAACTCATCCTGAAGTACATTGCTTTTCAATTTTGCCAGTTCCTCAAACGGGTAGGCTTTGTATTTTCCATCAATCTCAACTCCCAGTACCCGCTCTTTGGGATGATAAGCGCGGCTCTCTTTCGTCACCGGGAAATAAATTTGTTCGCTTTTACCGTATCCGGCGTAAGGTGAACGGGAGTAATCACGACCAAAGCCAGTTTCTGTCGACAGCACCAACGTTTGAGGATTTTCCTCACGCCAGCTTTCCCAGCTGGTATGTGAAACCGGCAGCGTTTTCAAATGACGCCCAACCATAGGGCCACTAATGGCTTTTGACAGAATTTGTGACCAGAGCGACTCTGACTGACGATCATATAACAGTACATCACTGTTATATAACAAACCGGAAACCCCAAAATCATGCAGCTTGCCTTCAATCTCACCATTATAAACCAGACCGGTACCACATAACGGGCAAAAGGTAACAACAACCGCATCGCCTTTAATCCGGTCATTCACAATTTCATGCCAGTTTAAAATTCGGATTGGGTAAGCGCGCGCCTCGCCTTTATGCACGACACCAAGAATACGATCCTCCGGTTTAAGGAAAGTTGCTTCATCCGCAGCGACAAATTCAGGCTTATCCAGTGAAGGAATTCCATCGCGGGGCGGGCCGCCATGATGAATCTTGTTGATGGGAATGGTTGAATTATCGAGGTTAAAGCCATTCATAGCATAGGCCGTGGGCAACATGGCAAACACCAATAACCAGCTCAGCCACAGCACATGACGTAATTTCATCGTTATTCTCCTGCTTAAGCGTAAAAACTGCGCGTAAAACCACTGTCATTTGGTTTCACGCGCATTGTTACCTTTACGTATGCTACGGAGATTCCGATGCAACAAGACCCGGCTTCAGTTATCCGGCTGACACTGCATCCAGACAACGCTGACGTTGTGAATTGACCATCGCACCGCTAAGCGCAAAGCCTACAGCGTTACCGGCAGCATCAACCAGCAAACCACAGCTACCATCAGCACTGTTTTCCAGTTTCCACTCACCCTGCTGCCCTGGTTGTGGTGGCAATAATAGCAGTGGTAATGCCGGTGTTTTCACAACAACCGGCATGAGCGGATAACTCACTGCCGTAACATTACCCACTATCGTTTCAGACAGTGCACGCAAACCATGAGTGATCGGGGCAATATACGGCAACACCTGTCCCTGAATCTCACTGCAGTCACCCAGCGCATATACATCAGGTGCACTGGTTTGCAGATATTCATCGACAACTATGCCACGGTTGCAATGAATGCCCGCTGCTGCCGCCAGTTCAGTGCGTGGTTTCAGGCCGACACAGGACAACACCAGGTCAGCCTCAATTTGCTGGCCACCTGTAAGGGTGACCTGATAAGCATTAGCCTGCTTATTAATGGTCTGCACCGTGTTTTCCAGGTACCAGTTAACACCGAGAGCAGCCAACTTGCTTTGCAAATCACGCCCAATGGATTCCGGCATCAGTGTATCCAGAGGCCAGCTCGTCAAGCCAACAAGTGAAACCCCGAATCCCTGATTAATTAATTCATTCGCGTATTCGCAGCCAACCAGACCATTGCCTATGATACAAATCCGCTTTGCTCCGGCGAGCTGATCACGCAGAATACGGTAATCCATCAAACTGTTCACACTGACAACATCATCCGCACCATCACCTGCCAGTGGTAAACGAACCGGCTCAGCACCTGTTGCCAGAATCAGTTTGCTATAGGGCTGAATGCCCTTATCACTGCTGACCTGCCGGGCAGCTGTGTCAATGTTGGTTACCTGGGTTGTTGCATGAACGGTGATATCCAGTTTCTTTGCTTTATCAGCCGCAGTCGCTTTCACCATCGCATCCGGCGTCAGTCCTCTTGCCAGTGCGTTTGACAGACCCGGCTTCGTGTAATCAGCCCCGTCATCAGAGGTAAACAGCACAATTGGTGTCTGCGGCGAACGTTTGCGGATTCCCTCAGCAGCCCCATAACCGGCATAACCACTGCCAATAATGACTACCGGCGCAGTGTCCGGAGCAGGTGTATTCTCTGATACCAATGGCGCAGCGGCAGCTGCCACCGGAGCAGGTGCAGGCGTCACTGTTGCCGGTGCTTCCTCCTCAGCCATTTCAATCATCTCAAAATCTTCTTTGCCGACACCACAGTCCGGGCACGTCCAGTCTTCCGGTACATCTTCCCAGCGAGTTCCCGGCGCTATGCCGTCATCCGGCCAGCCTTCCGCCTCGTCATAAATCAGACCACAAATAACACATAGCCACTTTTTCATTGGGAACCTCAACGATAAAAATTATTAACCTGCCAAAACGGCATCAGGGCAAAGACAATACAACAGAACGGCCAGAAGAATACTGGCCGCTGTGGGATGGGTCAATCTGAGAATAACAAAAATCTACCTTAGGTTTCCCCACCCATTGCTTCTTCATAACGATCAGCCACCCAGCCATGAAAATGATGGGTCGGCCCATCCAGTACCGGTGAAAAAACACCACCACTGAATGCCGGGGATTTACGTCCGTTTTGCATGCCTTCAACCGCAAAAATATCTTCCTCAAACACGGTACGCCAACCTTCTAAAACCGCATCACGGTTTTCCGCATAAGTATCACTCACCGCGTCATTGCCAACATACGTTAATTCAAGTTTTTCCAACGTCACATTATTCGCAATGGGTTGCAAAATAATGGCAAATACATGATCAGCCTGCACGCCAAGTAATACATTGGGGTATAGCGAAATATATTCAGCGCGTTTAACTTTATCCTGTGGCCACCCGGCAAATTGTGGCAGCGGCGCACCGGAGACATCAGCGAAGGTGTAATTATAGCTGCCCTGTCCCGACATATCGCGATTAATAATAATATTGTAGTGCTGATCTAAGGGCGAATAGCTATTGAGGCCGGGGTGTACCCATGGCAAATGATAAGCCTCGCAGTAATTTTCCACCGCCAGCTTCCAGTTAGCTTTTACCGTAAGCTCCATACTGCTGCCACTTGGTGCAACCTTTACCTGCTGTAAAGCCCCTTTGCCGGTAAATTCATCCCAGCGCGCTTCCAGCGGTGCAATAAAATCTGCAAACTCAGGCGCATCACCTGAAAGATTGATAAAGATAATTCCCGTCCATTGCGCAGAACGGATTTCACGCAAATTATGTTTAGCACAGGAAAACCCATCCACCTTATGCACGCCAACTCCACCAATATGAGGGGTGCCTTTAAGATTACCATCCAGATCATAAGTCCAGGAATGATAGGGACAGCGAACAGAACCAACAATTTCGGTCTCTTCGGTGAAGAGAATCATGCCGCGATGGCTGCAAACATTGTGAAAGACTTTAATTTCACCCGTTTTATTGCGCATCAGCAACAGCGGCAGCCCCATGAAATCAACAGGTTTGGCATATCCCTTTTTTGGCAACTCACTGGCAAACGCCAATCCTGCCCAGGTTTTCCCCAAAATATGATCACGTTCAAATGTAAATAAGCTGGCATCATCATAGGCCGCATTCGGCATTCCCTGCGCTTCTGCCAGTGGTTTTCTTACAGCATCCAAAGTTGCTGATGAAATCAGGCGGGTCATGGCAATCGGTTGAGTCATCAAGTATTCTCCGGTTACAGTTCAGACTTCGGATATAAGTACGTGCGCAAAAGTTTTCAGGGATTTTAAAATCCTTGCTCCGTTAGCTAACGGGCTTTGAGCATTTGAAAACATTTGCCGCACTGCTTATCAGCAGTTTAGTGCAAATCTGGATAAGCACCTGCAATTACTTCTGCCGATATTACTGAGTATTTGAAAAGCCTGGCAAGCGATTTTAAGCCATGATATCCATGAGAAAAACTCATGCGAATAATCTGTAACCGTTATTGACAGCCTCACCTGCAATGATCCGGCACAACTGAGGATATGTAAGCATTGATATGCTGAAAGGAAATCAGAAAGAATGAAACAACAACCAGCTAAAATCAGCATTGAAGCCTTTGATACACTGATTGAAAACGGACTACCCTGGGCTGCTGCACTCGACATCAACATTGATCATATGCTGGCGGGTGAAGTGACTATGCGTCTACCCTACCGGAGTGATTCCACCCGCCCCGGTGGCAGTATCTCCGGGCCACATATGATGTTGCTGGCTGATGCTTGTATGTATGGTGTCGTCCTCAGCCTGATTGGCCCGGTTGAATTAGCGGTAACCACAAATCTCAATATTAATTTTCTGCGCAAGCCACATGAAAGCGATTTATTAGCGGATGGGAAAATTATCAAGCTGGGCAAACGACTGGCAGTCATAGAGGTATCGATACACTCCGAGGCAGAAGATAAACTGGTCGCACACGCAACAGGCACCTATTCCATCCCGCCCTGATCAGGTGTTTCTCAACCTCACGCCGGTAACAACTTATCACCTGTCAGGGAGCTAAAGTACATCAATTAAAGTGCATCAATTGCATCTTTCATCCAGTCAAAGCGCTTATCCAGCCAGTCTGCAAAGTGATCCACTTCTTCTTCATAGGTGTCAAAATAGACTGGATTTGGCCAGACATACTTCCCCAATGTTTGCCATCTGGTGTAGTTTCTGGCCTGCGCTGCATCAATGTATTCAGCATTTTTGCGTATTCCGGCACGAATCTGATCACGCTTACCATAAAAATATTGGAACCGTGACTTCAGGCGATTGATAAAAACAGGGTCTTTGAACATCCGCCTGATCCAGGGACTTCGCTCCACCCAGAAGCCTTGTGGGTCAAATGTCCGTGTTTCGGGATTTTTATTGTTGCCAAAACCAATATCGAAATCCCAAACCGGCCCCATCATTAGCTTACCGCCGGGTACAATATGCATGTATACACTGGTGTGAAAAGCAGCATCCTGATTTTTGGCTAATTCATTAATCAGATACCAGTCAACAAAAGAGTCTATATCGACATATTTTTTATAACCTGTATCAGGGTCAAGAAAATCATTGCCCATCAGTACGTTTTCAACCGTTTTAATATATTTTTCGATATATAAAAACTTCTCATCACTAAAATCGAGATTGGGATCTTTTATATTAAACAGGTGACGATCAGTTCGAAAAAACACATCATCCTCATCCAAGCGATCCAGCTGATCCACTTCCAGCAAAAAGCCATCATCACCAATATTCACCCGATTAGATGACTCTTCAACTTTCTGAGTCACCTGATAAAGCCCGAGAAACTCATCATTGATCGATAACTCAACAAAACGGCTGTCAGGCGTCCAACTCAGATTACTCATCCGGCTAAGATCAAATGCAACCTCGGTACGCAACATACTTTTGTCAGAGTGATTCGCCAGTAAAATCCACTTTTTATCTTTTGCCATTCCCAGAATTTTAGTTTTGTCATCAAATTTAATCTGATAAGGCTTTTTCGGATGTTTCCAGGTTGAATTTCCTCTGCCTCTGATTCTTAGGTCTGCAGAAAAGCTGTCAAAGTCTTCACCACCGGATACCACAGCACTACCATTTACGTAATCAGTTTTAGAAGTGACTTTCACTCCGTTTTCAGTACTGATAGCAATTTGGGGGAAATGGTTCTCCTCGGCTGACGAATCTAAGGCTTCATCATTACAGGCAAACAGAAATGGTAGTAAAAAGACGACGAGGAGAATTATTCGCATTTATAAAATCACATTATATTTGTTGATAATACAAATGAGTTTAGGACTTCTGATTAGTGAATGATTAAATAATGCGAAATTACGATAAGCGGTATTTTTTTCAGGATAAACGGCGGACAGACAATTGATGCCCGCCATCTGTAGCAAAAATGATAAGTTATTCAATAGTGCTGATCATGTACTCGACAATATTTTTAAAATCGGCTTCTGAGTAATCTGCACTGCCGGCACGAATATACATATGACCTTTGCCTTCAATAACGCTTTTGGTCAAACCATCCAGGCCGAGACTGATGCGGTCATCCCAGGCTGATGGCACTGCAATCATTGGGGCGCCTGCCTCTCCGGTGTTATGACAGTTGAAGCAAATCATATCGTAAATTTTATAGCCGTTATTAATACGAAGATGCCGGGCTTTTTCCCCATCATTTGCACTATTCACAGTGCCACGATTCGATTCATCAGTCACTGTAGCCATCATATAAGCAATAATGTCACGTATCAGTGCTTCTGACTCCAGTGCACTACCGCCCTTTGAATACATGTGGTTTGGCCCGGCAATCACAGCCTGATACAGGGTATCTTCACCGAACGTCAGCAACTCCGCCCAGTCATCTTTAACCCCAAGTTTTGGTGCGCCGTTAACACCACTGGCGTGACAGGCAACACACAGTTGATTATACATTTCCTGACCGGCTTTCAGGTCGGGAGCCCTCTGGCTTTCAGCCTGTACTGAACTGAGTAAGAGGCTGAAAAACAACGGCATGATTAATCCGGCAACCTTCTTCATAATTTGCTCCATCAAATGATAAATAACGTGGTAACAGCCATTTCGCAATTAGTTTCTTTCGCGGTTAATGCGACATAAAGACAGGTACTTTCATATTAGCCATCACCCGGCGGGTAACACCGCCCAGCACAATCTCCCGCCAGCGGGAATGGCCATATGCTCCCATCACAACCAGGTCATACCCGTAAGCATCGACATAGGATAAAATTGCATCACCGGTTCCCTGCACGCCACCACGCAATACTTCAACTTCCACTGCAATATCATGTCGCGCCAGGTGCTCAGAAATCAGTGCGCCAGGCAAATCAGCAAAATCGGTATCTGCCTTTTCCGGTTGTACGATCAGCAAGGTTGCCTTACCAGCCATATTAAGCAGGGGCATCGCATCATGGATAGCCCGTGCTGATTCACGGCTGCCATCCCAGGCAATCAAAGGGGACTGCCCGAAACCTGTCGCATTACCGGTATAGGGAATTAGCAGGCAAGGACGACCCGCAGTGAAAACGACCTGATCAGCCAATCCCTGATTCAGGGACTCAGAATCATCGGGGTCAGGCTGCCCCAAAATCAATAAGTCACTATAACGGGCCTCATCCGCCAATACACCGGTTACTGAACCGCTTAAAGCCCGCCAGCTAACTCTGGCGTTTTGTGCCCCCGTATATTGACTAAATGTATTGCGGGCTTTGCTTTCTTTCTCATCCAGCAAATTATCATAGGTTTCCATGACATCGGCACTCATCGGTACCGTACTGTAAGCCGGAAAAGGGAAAGCCCGACGCACATAAACCCCGGTCAAATGTGCATCCATACGTGTTGCCAGGTCGACTGCTGCCGTTAAGCGTTTACCACAGACTTTGTCATTATCAATATGAACATATAAATCTTTGATCGCCATCATTCTCTCCTTTCTAAGATCCGAACGCCGCATTCAGCAAGTCACCTCATTCAAAAACAGCGCTTCCGCACCCCGGAGGAGACTTTATTCTTCTGCGTTCGAAATCGTTTTGATGGTTAAATTATGCCGGACTTACTGTCCGCGTAGGTTGATCCACATCAAGAGAGGCTGCGCTAAACGCCATCACAACTGCCGCCAGCACAAAAGACAGTGGGGCATACATACCCGCCCGTCCCACTGTTGCACCAATCAGTACATAAATCCCGGCACCAACAGTGACCCCCAGTCCATATAGGATCACCATCGGCAGTGAAAGACTACGTTGTAACTCAGGCGCGGCAGTTTTCTGGATGTTCATAATTTCAGTCCGGTAAGTTGCAGTGCAGGGATAAGGTTCAGGAATCAGCTTTCAGGCAGCTCAGTCATCTGTGCGGATAACCAGCACATCACATTTCGCGTTATGCAAGACACCGCTAGTGGTGGTACCCAGTAAATCAGCCAGCTGATAATGGCCATGACTTCCCAGCACAATCAGATCAGCACCAATTTCCTCAGCATACTTTGCAATCTCCTGTTTGGGTGAACCTTGTACTGCATGCATATTGGCTGGTTTTATAGCTAACCGCTCCTCGCAGGCCTGCAGTGCTTTTTTACTGTCAGCCATCGTTTCCTCATCCAGTTCAGCAAGAACAAAATAGCCTCCGCCGCCAACCCAGGTTGTACTGCCATAATTGACGACGTGAATAATACTTAGCTGTGCACCAAACTGTTCGCTGAGTTCCACAGCCTTTTGTTCGGTCTGCAGACTCGCCTGAGAAAAATCCGTTGCATATAAAATGTGCTTGTACATTTTCAACTCCTTGTTGGTAACAATTCATAGCTTGCGTTTTATACTGACACCACAATGGAAATGAAAAATTGATGGAAATCAAGATTATGCGGGTTAGGCATCGTTAGCAGGGAACTTAGGTGATTTCCAGTAAAGCTAATCCCATTCCGCTGGTCTTTCCACTACTCTCCGGCGTTGCAACAAAGCACACGTAGCTTGCTACGCTTACTTTATTGCGCCTTGGTGACCAGCGGAAATCCGGCGCGGAAGTGGGATGATCTTTTCTGTCAATCACCTTAACTGATACTCATCAGCTGTGATCAGCAGCCATCTGTAATGAAATTTCCTGAATCGACAACTCAGTGGCTGATGATGCGGTATGCCGGTAAAATAAACGCACATCAAACCCTATATCCCAATGCCGGTCACCGGCCCGGCAGAGCCCTCCCTTCTCCAGATCAGAAAGGATTGCGGATTCCGGCAACCAAGCCAATCCTAAACCTTCCTTCGCCATGGATTTCAGGGTATGGGAATACACATTCTCAAAGCGTCGCTGCAAAAAACAGGTATGGCTGTAATTACGAATCAACTGATCCAGCGCTTTCCCAAACAGGGAATCATGCGCATACGCAACATAAGGTAAAGGCTGGGTAGCAGAGCCGGGCAAAGTGAATCGGGGCTTACCATTCTGATCGGGAATGCTTACCGGTACCAGATATTCCCGTCCGATGGTGGTACCTGAAAACTTCTTCTCATCTAATGGCAGGCTGAGGGCTTCATGCGCATAACAAAACAAATAATCTGCCTTGCCCTGACTGAATAATTCCACACAATCCGCTAACTTTTCTGATAACAAACGGATATAGATATTCTCAAACCGGGTTTCAAGGCGTTTTGCCCACTCCAGAAACAACGTCTGGGCAATGGAGTTTTGGGCAGCAACCGCAATTTCCACCTCCTGTTTGCGATGCATTGTACTCACGGCCTCGCGCGCGTTGTACAGACGCCGCAGAATCACCTCTGCTTCAGAAATAAAGACCCGCCCTTCCAGCGTCAGATTAAAATTTTTACTGTCGCGGTTAATCAGTTTTGCCCCCAACCAGGCTTCCAGCGCTTTTATACGCCTGCTGAGCGCTGACTGAGTGATATTTCGCTCCAGTGAAGCCGCAGTAAAGTTCTCTAACCGTGCCAGACAAACAAAATCTTCTAATAATTTAATATCCATAACCGACTGATTACTCTTTCCCGTAAACGAAGGCCCGCTGTAAAAACCATCTCAACAGGGATAGCGGAGGTCTTCAGCATAAGCAGACATCAATCATACCAATTTGGAATAGATGCAGTCCAAATCTGAATTTCCCAATAGCTGAAAACATGGGTAGGGTGCGAATTGAAGGTAGCAACGCTTGTTGCAGTAAACCCTCAAAATCATTGAAAACGGAGGAGATCTTTATGAAAAAAAGTATTCTTAGCTTGTCCTTAGCGACAGCTATCAGTCTCACGGCATTTGGTGCCCAGGCAGGCGAAAAAGTAAACATTGGCGTTCCGTCATGGACAGGTGCACAGGCAATCGCCAATTTGCTTAAAGTCGTCGTTGAAGAGCGTATTGGTGGCGAAGCTGAATTAGTTCCGGGCAACAATGCCACTATCTTCCAGGCAATGGATCAGGGCAAAGGTGATATCGATGTGCATCCAGATGTCTGGTTGCCAAATCAGGAAAGCTTTACCAAAAAGTATGTTGATGGTGCCGGTACTGTTGAACTCAGCAAAAATGCCTACGAAGGTAATCAGGGTTTCTGCGTCCCGAAAAAGTTTGGCGAAGAAAACAAAATCACCGATATTGCTGACTTGGGCCGCCCTGAGGTTGCCAAGCTGATGGACAGCGATGGCAATGGTAAAGGTGAGTTGTGGATTGGCGCACCGGGCTGGGCTTCTGCTAATGTGAATGAGGTTAAGGTTCGCGACTATAACCTGATGGAATTCATTGAGCCGATTCGTGCTGAAGAAGCAGTCAAAACCGCACGTATTAAAGACGCTGTTGCCAAAGATGAAGGTTATGCTTTCTACTGCTACAAGCCACACGCGGTTTGGTATATGTTTGATGTCACCATGCTGACTGAACCTAAATACGATCCTGAAAAGTACATTATGGTTCAACCTTCTGATGATGCAGAATGGTTTGAAAAGTCTAAGGTTGCGACTAAAGATGCACTGAAAAATGTACAGATCGCCTGGTCTAAGTCATTGAAAGACCGCTCTCCTGCCATTGCTGAGTTCTTTGCTAACTTCGGCCTGGAAGCCGATGATGTTAGTAGTTTTGCCTATGAAATTTCAGGCAAAGGACGTGATCCGGCAGAAGTCGCTAAAGAGTGGGTTGAGAAGAACTCTAAGCGGGTCGACGGCTGGCTGGGACTTTAAGTCAGTTCACATCTGACACATGTCTGTGTTCTTCTTCCGGGCTTTCGGAAGGAGAACCAAAGGGTAACAACTACTCAAATCTCTGTTGAGAATTCTCACACAAATCCTTTCTGCCCCAGTGAATATTTGACTACGTAAAACACGTAGAACAAAGGGAGCATATTTCCTCGGCAAAGCCGATAGATGGCTGGCAGACTTCATCTTACTGTTTAATGCATTGCATATTTAAGCGCATCACGGATGGAAGTACAGGATTTAAAGCTGCAGATAATCAGGATCAAAACGCGTGTCCAATTCCCAAAATTCACCATCAGGCGATATCTCGCTGGAAGTTTCAAACGTCTGGAAGATATTTGGCGACCGGGCAGATGAAGCCCTTAAAGCCATTAATGCCGAAGGTCTAAGCAAGGCAGAAGTTCTGGAACAGTATAATGCTGTTGTCGGGGTCGCCGATGTTAGTTTCAACGTCATGCGCGGGGAAATTTTCTGTGTTATGGGCTTATCCGGCAGTGGTAAATCCACACTGGTGCGCCATTTTAACCGCCTGTTAGAGCCTACTGCCGGTAAGATTCTCATTGACGGCGTGGATGTCATGTCCCTGGGCAATTCTGCGTTGCAGCAATTCCGGAATGAAAAAATCAGCATGGTATTCCAGAACTTTGCACTGCTCCCGCATCGCTCAGTGCTGGATAATGTGGCGATGCCCCTGGAAATCCGCAAGATGAACAAAAACGAGCGCTTGCGGCGGGCGGCGCATATGCTGAAGACGGTGGAATTAGATGCCTGGGGTAATAAGTTTGCCCATGAATTATCAGGAGGCATGCAGCAACGGGTTGGCCTCGCCCGTGCTCTGGCTGCCAATCCGGAAGTACTGTTGATGGACGAACCGTTTTCCGCACTTGATCCACTGATTCGACGCCAGTTACAGGATGAATTCATCAAACTGTCGGCGAAAATGAATAAAACCACCGTCTTTATCACTCACGACCTTGATGAAGCCGTACGCATTGGTGACCGTATTGCCATTATGCGCGATGGCCGACTGGTTCAGGTGGGCACCGCCGAAGACATTGTGATGAATCCGGCTGATGATTATGTCGCTGATTTTGTTGCTGGCATTTCGCGGCTGAAAATTGTTAAGGCACACGCCGTCATGCAGGACATCGATAAACACATCGCCACCATTGGCCCGTTACCGGACGATGCTCCTCTGGTGAATGAGGATGCCTCGCTCAGCGAACTGATTCAGCTTGCCATTGACAGCGATACACCGATTATTGTGCAGGATAACGGTCAGCGCGCCGGAGTGATTACCCGCGCCGATATTTTGCAAACCGTTATCGAAGGAGCAGAAACCTCATGAGCAATACGCAAAATACTGCGACTGAACAAACTGCCCACGATGAATTAATGCAGAGCGCGGATGATTTTGCGCGTGAACGCGAGGAACAAATTCCGGCATTTGTGCGTACAAACCCGGATTACTATAAAAAACAGTTTAAAAAAATTGGTAATAATGCCGGCTTCAGCTGGACATTTAACCTGTGGGCCGGACTGCTGGGGCCAATCTGGTTTTGCGCCCGCAGTATGTGGAACTGGGGTTTAAGCTTTCTGATTCTGGAAACCTTTGCCATTGTACAAATTGTACGGGGTTTATTTGGTGATTTAGCCGTCGATGCCTGGGCACGGATTGCAAAAATCGAAGGCACACTGGCGCTTCGCAAGCAACAGCTGGCCGCAGCCATCGAAAACAATACTGACAAGGTCGACGTGTATCAACGCACGGTGGACGGGTTGGAAAAATCTATCGGCGGCATCCGCCTTGAAGCCCAACAGCTGGAAAGCACCGGGTTAACGCTGGCGCTGGCCGGACTGATTGCTTTGCTGGTTATAAAACTTGTACAGGCCCTTCTTGCCAACAAGCTGCTGGAAAAACGTTTTTCCGACTGGTTATCTGACCCGGAACTGTCACGTGGTATGACACAAAAACACATCGGACTCGCCGTTGGGTTTGTTGCGATTATTCTCCTTGCCACTGTTACTCATTACAGCTTTCCCGGCTTATTTCCCTGGCTGATTGAATTCCCCACTGAACGCGGTATCCGTCTTACCAGCATTCAATGGGTGGAAGACTTTTTCGCTTTTGCGGTGAAAAACGGTGAGGCATTTTTTGACTTTATCACCCAGGGCATCCGCTTTGTGCTTGATGGACTGGAGCTGATTCTGGTGCAGACGCCGTGGATGGTGATTGCAGCCTTTATTATTCTCCTCACCTGGCTGGCTGCCGGAACAAGAGCCGCAATTTTCTCCGGTGCATTCCTGGCGTATATGGGCCTGCTGGGTTTTTGGGAAAAAGCCATGACCACGCTGGCACTGCTGGGTACTGCAGCAGTACTGTCGATTATTATCGGTATTCCACTCGGCATGTTCTGCGCAAGACGTGAACGCTTCTACTCCTTTATCCGCCCGATTATGGACTTTATGCAGACCATGCCCGCGTTCGTATTTATGATTCCGGTTATTGCTTTCTTTGGCACCGGCAAACCGGCTGCCGTTGTCACCACAATGATTTTTGGTGGTACCCCGGTTGTGCGTCTCACCGTCCTTGGCCTGCGCGGAGTGCCTGAACACGTACGGGAAGCAGCGATTTCTTTTGGTGCCAGCAAGTGGTATCTGTTGACCAAAGTGGATTTACCACTGGCTGCACCCTCGATCCGGGCCGGAATTAATCAAACCATTATGCTGAGTCTGGCAATGGTAGTGGTTGCTTCGCTGATTGGAGCCAAAGGACTGGGTGAGGATGTGCTGGAGGCATTGCAATACGCCAACGTGGGTCAGGGTATCTTAGCTGGCTTTGCAATCCTGTTCTGCGCCATGATCCTCGACCGTATTGTTCAGGGTGAGCGTAAATAAGATGAGCATACAAACAGATAAGACCGCTCTGGTATTTGTACACGGTTATTTTGGCGGTAGTCCGCAGTGGGAAGCGCAGGTCGCTGCATTTTCCGGCGATTTCAATGTTATAACCCCTGACCTGCCCGGTTTTGGTTTAAACAGCGCACTGCAGGCACCGGAAAGCATTACTGCTTTCGCTCAGTACGTTTTAGACCAATTGGATCAACAGGCTATTGAACAGTTTTACCTGGTGGGTCACTCCATGGGCGGCATGATTGCACAGGAAATCACTCGCCTGGCCCCGGAACGCGTCGCAAAACTGGTATTGTATGGCACCGGGCCAATCGGTGTAATGCCGGGGCGCTTCGAAACCATCGACCAGTCCAGAGAACGTCTGCGTACAGAAGGTGTGGAAACATCAGCCCGGCAAATTGCAGCTAAATGGTTTGTTGGTGGTGAACAGGGTCATGGGTATACCGGCTGTGCTGATATTGCTGCGATGGCCGGTTTGCAGGCCGGACTAGCGGCTTTAACCGCAATGGAGGGCTGGTCTGGCGTCGATGCCTTAGCAACGATAAACACGCCAACACTGATATTGTGGGGCGATCAGGATAAATCCTACCTCTGGCCACTGCCACAGCAGCTATGGCAGGAAATTCCGGGAGCTGCACTAAGTGTGGTGGCCGGATGTTCCCATGCGGTGCACCTGGAAAAACCGGAATTGTTTAATGCGCTATTGGGAGATTTCCTGCGCGGTTAATATTAACAAACACCGCAGTAAAACCAGACAATTCTGCCTTTTACTGATCAGTCGCTTACGGGGAATATCAGTTTCCCCGATAAACCATAAAGATCCAGCGTGCCAGAATACCGGCGATCAGCCCCCAGAACGCTGCACCAATCCCCCACAGCGCCATTCCCGACGCCGTCACCAAAAACGTAATCAAAGCCGCTTCCCGTTCACTCTCATCGGCCAGCGCAGTATGTAAACCATTCGCAATCGTACTCAGCAATGCCAATCCGGCTATCGACAAAATCAGTGCCTGTGGCAACGCTGTAAACAACACCACTATCGTTGCCCCAAACAAGCCCACAATCAGATACACCAGACTCGCTGACAAGCTGGCCAGATAACGTTTATCCGGGTCTTCATCTGCTTCTTTGCCCATGCAAATTGCAGCAGTGATTGCTGCCAGATTAAACATAAATCCCCCAAAGGGAGCCAGCACCAGTGTAGCTATCCCTGTCCAGGTAATTATGGGTGATAATGGCGGGTGGAAACCATTGGCTTTCATCACAGCAATACCCGGTAAATTCTGCGAAGTCATGGTCACAATGAACAGCGGGACTCCGACACTCAACATTGATACCCAGTTAAATACCGGCATCACAAATTCCGGTGTCGCCAGCTTTAATTCCAGAGCATCGAATTGAATCATACCCTGAGTACCGGCAAAACCCAGCCCGATCAACAACACCAGCATAATGGCGTAACGTGGCACAAAGCGTTTCGCCAGCAGATAACTCAGAAACATCAACAGCACCAAAGTAAATTCATGCTGCATTGAGACAAAAACATCCAGGCCAAAACGAAACAACACCCCGGCCAGCATCGCTGATGCAATCGGCAACGGGATAAACTGCGAGATACGCTCAAACCAGCCGGTCAGACCAAAAACAATCGTCAAAACAGCGGCGAAAATAAAAATTCCGGTTGCTTCCGGCAGTGAAATTCCAACCAGCGACGTTGCCAGCAGTGCCGCACCCGGCGTTGACCAGGCTGTTAAAACCGGCTGGCGATATAACCAGGAAAACACACCGCTGGTAAACGCCATCCCGATACCTAAAGCCAGTAGCCAGGATGTAATTTGCGACGGGGTTGCTCCGGCCGCCTGTGCCGCCTGGAAAACAATGGCAACTGAGCTGGTAAAGCCGACTAATACCGCGACAAAACCAGCGGTTAAATGATGTAGGGAGAGTTGTTTTAGCATGC
>JBMZDK010000005.1:0-40505 GCA_049614265.1 Thiolinea sp. | reverse complement strand
GAACTCAATCATTAATGCAATATATGTGGTCCGCAGTTGTGATTCAGCGCTATTATTGTTAACCCGTTGTTTGTTCGGCTGTAGCAGTTGTTGGTTGATCAGTGTTTGTTTCGGCTTTTTTATCATCGTCAGCGGGCACTGCTTCAGCTTTTGATTCAGCTGTCTCAGAAGATGTCTCACCCGGATCTGGCATCGGGAAATCATCCATCGGATCCGCCTCATCAGGATTGAAGCGTACAACAACCTTTTCCGGATCCAGCGCTAAGATCTGTTCACCAACTTCTGTCGGAATAAGGCAGCGCTTACCGTCCATGAACGTAATGGACAGTTCGCCACTGGCAATGAGTTTTTGCTGGTCATCGGTGACAAAGAGGTATTTTACGGTTTCACCAACCACAAAATTGTAACGAATACTCGCATCTTCAGTATTCTTGATGTTTTCCTGGATTAACTGGCGAATTTGCTTGCGGGTCTTGCGCCGCCGCTCCGCTGCTTCGCGTTTGCGTTTTTCTTCTGCAGCACGTTCGGCTTGTTCAGCCTGATTGCGTTGCTGGTAAAACTTTGCCAGGTCAGAAGGTTGCTTGCCCTGCTTTTTCGCGGGCTTTTGCTGTGCAGGCTGGCTTTTTGCTTTATTAACCGGGTTTCCATTCTTCTTTTTAAATTTGGCGCGAGCCTGTTCTTTTTTCTTTTGCTTGTCCTGATCCGCTTTTTCTATTTGATCCTGCGTGATCAGGCCAGCTTTTAATAATTGGTCACTAAGTGAATTAGACATATTATGTTAATTATTTACCGTGGAAGTCGCAGAGTTTTATGCGTATGGGTGCTTAGGGGATTTTTTCATGGTTATTACAGTGTTTCAAGCTCTGCCTTGATAGCATTGGTGATATCCTCTGAATTTCCAACACCATTGATGCGTTTCAGCAGGCCTTTATCAGCGTAGAATCCGATAAGCGGTGCAGTGCTTTGTTCATAAACCGATAAGCGGTTGCGAATTGTTTCCTCGTTGTCGTCCGCGCGATGGAACAATTCACTACTGCCACAGGCATCGCAAATCCCTTCTTCCTTGGGTGGTGAAAAATAGCGGTTATAAACTGCATTGCATGCTTTGCAGGATAAGCGGCCTGTAAGCCGTTTTAACAGGATGTCAAAATCAACGTCAATCAACAGGCCGGCCTGAATAGGTTTATCAATCTCTGCTAACAATTCGTCGAGGCCAGCGGCCTGATTAAGGTTGCGAGGGAAGCCATCAAGTATGAAGCCATTCTGTGTATCGTCCTGCTGCAGGCGTTCTTTGATCATGCTCAATACGATGTCATCGGAAACCAGGTTGCCAGTGGCCATTGCCTCTTTGGCTTGTTTGCCCTGTTCTGTTCCGGCACTAACAGCCGCGCGCAGCAGGTCGCCGGTAGAAATCTGTGGAATATTATAAATTCCGGTCAGGCGTTGTGCCTGCGTTCCTTTTCCTGAACCCGGGGCACCCAGTAAAACAATGCGCATGTTAGTTTCCTTTCGCTCCAATCAATTGGGGTACTCCTTATACTCTAAATAATTGTAGCAGCGCAAGTGAGATTCAGGAGAACTATCCTTTGGTCTAATAAGGTTGGCTATTTGCTGGGAAAAGGCGTCTTTATCCTGTATGACACTTCCCGCATAGCAATGTTGAATAAGTCTGGAGACTTCTTCAGGAGTGGCTATAATACCCCCGAATTTAATGATAGGTGGTTTTATTATGAATATGGATAATCTTGCAGTAGGTGAAGATGTACCTGAGTCGGTCAATGTAATCATCGAAATTCCGGCACATGTTAGTCCGGTAAAATACGAGGTTGACAAGGATAGCGGCGCATTGATGGTTGACCGTTTTATGTCAGCACCAATGTTCTATCCGGCAAACTATGGTTTTGTGCCGCATACACTCTCGGATGATGGGGATCCGGTTGATGTATTGGTGGTGACTCCGGTGCCATTAGTGCATGGCTGTGTGATTCCGGCGCGCCCGGTCGGCATTTTGAAAATGTCTGATGAAGCGGGTGAAGATGCGAAGATTGTGGCAGTGCCTGCCGGAAAGCTGTCACGGGAATATAAAGATATAACTTCATATAAGCAGTTGCCACCCTTGTTGATTCAGCAAATTCAGCATTTCTTTGAGCGCTACAAGGAGTTAGAGCCTGGGAAATGGGTAAAGGTTGATGGTTGGGCGGATGCTGATGAAGCTAAGGAAGAAATTCTGGAGAGCATACGCCGCTACGAGGGCTAATCAGATTTCATCTTACTCCTGATGGTCGTGCAGGCGTGTCTTCAGGAGCTGTTTGATGGGGAAAGGCTGGCGGATTTCGGTGGCCTTTCCGGAAGAGATAAGTATCTTTGTAAATACCTTTCCTTTTGTGGTATAAACAATTTATTAGCTAGCATTTTGTTAACTAATTTTTGGTCACTGTGGGGAGGATAAATATGCCGCTTGATAATCGGTATGTTGTGGCTGCGTTTGATGCAGAGGGAGAACGACTTGCTTTTATTTCTCCATCTTTTGAGTGGGTGCAGTCAGCACGCAAAGCCACTATTTTCCAGTCACAGTTGGATGCCAATTATTTTATTAAAAAAAATAATTTATGTGAAAACAGTAATTCTGAGATAGCAAGTCTATCTAACTGTGATCATATCCGTTCTGCTTATGTCAAAGTTGATATAAAGTTAGATAGCCCCGATTACGACCCCGAAGACCCAAACAAAGGCATTAGTTTTAATTTTAGCGGAATCAGTGGCTAGGAAGCGTTAAATCGTTTTATCCGGGTAAGGTCAGAACTTTATATATAGGTAATTTTCTGTCTGCATCATCAACTTCTCCTTTTCGCAAATCGCCTGCGAGACAAGAAATTGCACTGGCTTTTATGCCGCCAACGGTGCCATCGATAAAACGATGGACGTGCCCGCAGTATATGCCACATATATTGTTGAATTGTGAGAGAAGCGCAGAAAGGTTTTCCACATCCTGCCAGTCGTCATATTGGAAAGGATCGGGGATTCCGGTTGCCTCATACGGCGGATGATGGAGAAATATTGCCACGGGTTTGCTTGTGTCAACCAATAACATTGTTTCCAGGTGTTTCAGTCGGGCAGCGCACAGTTTTCCTTTGTGGCTTTGTTCGTTTAGGGTGTCAACCAAAATTATGCGCACCGGATATTGTTCAATGGCGTATTGTATCCAGCCCTGTTCTGTCTGTTGATAACATTGATCATTAAGGGTGTTGGTTAAGTCAGCGCGTCTGTCACGATTGCCTGGTATAACGTAATAGGGCACATTCAGCTGATTTAATAGCCGCTGTGCGATATGGTATTCTTCTTTTGATCCACGGTTTGCAATATCACCTGTGTGAATGACTAAATCAGGTTGTATTGGTAACGCATTGATGGCTTGGATGCAGTTTGCTAAATCTTCATCGCGTTGCGGCGCATCAAGTGAAATATGCGTATCTGAAATTTGAACTATTTGCAGTGCCATTGTTTTCTGATTGGTGTAATCAGCTATGTTGTGATGAAAGCAGCGCAAACTAACACATATTAATGAGTGCAACACCCTCTGGAAAGAGATAGTGTGCTCGATTCTTTGCGGCAGATGAAAGTGTTTTCAGGGGGCAATCAACATGAATCAAAGTTCTCCATTGTCTATCAGTGATCTTACACAACAATTGATAGCGTTCAGAGATGCACGTGACTGGCGTCAGTTTCATTCTTTAAAAGATTTGATTTTGTCTCTTAATCTGGAGGCAGGTGAGTTGCTTGAGCTGACACAATGGAAGTCTGAAAGTGATTTTGAAGAAGAGGCGCATGAGGAGGAAATGCAGCAGCGTTTGCGTGAAGAATGTGCGGATGTGTTTTTATATCTGTTGTTAGTAGCAGAGCGCACGGGCATTGATATTTTGGATGCTGCCGCCGAAAAGATTAAAGCGAATGCTGAGAAGTATCCGGTAGAGAAAGCGAAAGGCCGGGCGACGAAATACAATAAGCTGTGAGTGGGGTGGCATTTACAGAGTATCATAACCTGCCTTGACTGGAGGTGGTCTGAAAAATACCGATAAATGTATTACATGCTGGCTTGCCTTATTTTACTCCGCCCGCCCATGAAATCATTATTCACAAGCAGGCGGAGTGCCGCCGAGACAATTACTTGCCTTTTAAAGCATTAAGCCTTTTAAAGCATTAAGTCTGTTGTTGGTAGTGATCCATCAGTATTTTCGCAACTTCAGGTCGTGAAAATTCAACGGGTGGCGCAGTGCCTTCGCTGAGCATTTTACGTACAGCTGTGCCGGATAGCAGAACAAAATCCTCTTTTGTGTGGTCAGGAGCCTCGGACATCATGACGACCTTATCGAGTTTTTTCGAGTAAGCAGTGTGATCTGCTTTGAACAATTCTATTTTGAGCGCATTTTCCGGAATTTGGTCAAAGATCTCCTGAGCTTCAAATGGCTCATAATAATCTCCCACACCCGCATGATCCCGTCCGATAATGAAGTGGGTTGCGCCCATGTTCTGGCGGAATACGGCATGTAGTAATGCTTCACGAGGGCCGGCATACAGCATGTCAAAGCCATAGCCAGTAACCATTGCAGAATTAGGTGGGAAGTAAAGGTCTATCATTGTACGGATGGCAGCATCGCGTACCGGGGCCGGAATGTCGCCTGGCTTGAGCTTGCCCAATAACATATGTATGACGAGGCCGTCAGCATTCAGTCGCTCCATCGCCATGTGACAGAGTTCTTCATGGGCACGGTGCATAGGGTTTCGTGTTTGAAATGCCACCACGCGGTTCCAGCCATTTGCCTCGATACTTTCACGAATTTCTCCGGCCGTGCGGAAAGTGTCGGGAAATTCAGTTTCAAAATAGCTGTAATTTAAGACTTTAATCGGGCCCGCAATGGCTATGTTGCCCTGTGCTTTAAATTCTGCAACGCCGGGGTGTTCAGGATCCGTCGTGCCGTATATTTGTTGTGTCAACGTGTCGATTTCATCGTCAGAAAACACATCGATTGCTTCAATCTCTTGTATGGCCAGTACAGGAGAATCTTCAACGTTGGGATCGCGCAGTGCTATACGATCACCGATATTGAAGTTATCAGCATTACTAACCAGGTTAAGTACGGGAGTTGGCCAGAACAATCCGCTGGTAGTGCACATAGACTGTCCAACAGATAAAGCATCAGCTTTATTCATAAAGCCATCAAGTGGCGTGAAGTAACCTGCTGCCAACATGACCGCATTGCCTGCTGCTGCAGAACTTACTACTGTTGAGGCTAATGTTTGAGACTCGCTCTTCAGCTGTTCCCGCTCAGAATCGTTAGTGACAAAGAGTGGCTTGAGCGCATCTGCGCCATGAGGAGAAATAAGAGTATTCATCGGAATTCCATTGTTGATTGTGCTTCTCTGCTCTGGTAAGTGTTAATTACTTATCCACAAGCTATCTGAATTTCCAACTTTAATGGTGAGACACGAAAAACGCATTTCGTCAGGTTATTAAAGTCTCAGAACTCAAGTGGTAACAGAGCATCAGCAGTCTATGGTAATGAGAAAAAGCTGAAAAACAATATCCTGATTGTGCTTAAATGTCTATCTCAATTGTTGCCCGTGGGTACGAATCCCGACCTGTTTTATGGTGGATTAATTATATTGATAGACATAATATTAACTAATGGGCACAATAATAAAATTGAATACTTTTGCCGGTGTAAACCATTTAGTATGCCAACACTCTTACACAGTGGTTGTGAGCGTAGTTAGGAGCGGCCTTAATCTTTTGCCATTCCTGCCAATGCTTCACCGAAATATCATCTTTTTAGGCTCGCTTTTCAAAGCACCGACCGTACGATAGTCGAAATATCGGAGGAGACTACCTTAATGCTTACCAATAACCCGTTTAACGAACTTTCAGAGCTCATATCGCCTGCGGTGATGGAGGGTTACGTTATCCTGATGGTCCTGCTGGTCATCGGTGGAACCCTGCTCGATATGATGCATAAACAAAGTGCAAAGTACTTTTTCGAAACTGCCCGTAAGGCTGAGAAAGAGGCTAAGCAAAAAATTGATGGCAGTCACAAAGTTGGCATTGCGGTCACTACGATTACCAACGAAGTGCTGACATCATCCGAATTCTGTAACCCACAGCGTCGGCTCTCACATTTAATGACAATGTATGGCTTTATCTTTTTTGTGGTTACTACAGCCATACTGATTTTTAATTATACTGGCACAGAGGCAGAAGCTCCGGGAATCATTCCGTTTCTCTGGCATCTTGGCGCTCTATCATTGTGTGCTGGTGGTTATTGGTTCTGGTTCGGTATCCGGGTTGATCTTGCATCAGAAGGTGCAAAATGGAATCAATTTAACGGACGTGGTGACATCTTTATCCTGGGTTTGTTAGCCATGGCTACTTTTGCACTGCTTTGGTCGTTCACTGGTTCGATGTTCATCTTCGCACTCTTTATTATTAGCTCTACTGTATTGTTTGGTAGTGTTTACTGGTCTAAGTTTGCGCATATGTTCTTCAAGCCGGCAGCAGCCTATGAGAAGAAGGTGGGTCAGGCTCAGGGTACGAACGAAAATTTACCTGGCGACTACGACCTTACGGATCCGGAAGTACAGGCCAAGTTCCCTGATATTCCTGAGTACATGGGTAAGAACCCACCCAATATGGGTCTCGGTATCAAAAGCGAAGCCCCTCGTCACTACTAATTGACTGCCTATTAATCAGTTTATCAGGCTGGAGATTTCATTATGCCAACTTTTGTAAAAATGACACGTTGTGACGGTTGCGGTCATTGTGTCGATATCTGTCCGTCGGACATCATGCACATCGATAAAGTTACTCGTCGTGCCTATAACATCGAACCAAACATGTGCTGGGAGTGCTACTCCTGTGTTAAAGCATGTCCACATAATGCTATTGATGTTCGTGGTTACGCAGACTTTGCGCCACTCGGACATTCTGTGCGGGTAAAACGTGATGAGGAAAAAGGTGTTATCGCCTGGCGCATCAAATTCCGTAATGGCAAAAAAGATATGGATTTGCTGGCGCCGATTACCACTAAGCCATGGGGTAGTGGTACGCCGGTATTGAGTGAAGTGGCAGCACCAACTCAGGAGCAACGTGATAGCCAGTTGCTGTTCAATGAGCCAAAGTATATTCGTATGGATGATGGTGACATTCATACGCTTGAGTCCAATGGCTTGGTGATGAAAGAAGGAGTGTACTACTAATGAGTTACCAAACGATTGTCGAAGATGATATTGACATTCTGGTCTGTGGTGCAGGCCTTGGTGGAACCGGTGCGGCTTTTGAAGCACGTTACTGGGGGCAGGACAAAAAGATTGTTATTGCGGAAAAAGCAAATATTGACCGTTCCGGCGCAGTAGCTCAAGGCTTATACGCGATTAACTGCTACATGGGTACGCGCTTTGGTGAGAACAATCCTGAAGATCACGTGCGTTATGCCCGAATCGACCTGATGGGCATGGTTCGTGAGGATCTGCTGTTTGATATGGCTCGTCACGTTGATTCTGCTGTGCATCAGTTTGAAGAATGGGGCCTGCCGCTGATGAAAAACCCTAAAACGGGTTCTTATCTGCGTGAAGGTCGTTGGCAGATTATGATTCACGGTGAGTCTTATAAGCCAATTGTTGCTGATGCCGCGAAGAAATCGGCGGATAAAGTATTTAACCGTATCTGTGTTACTCATCTGTTGATGGATGATGCGAAAGAAAATCGTGTGGCGGGCGCTGTCGGTTTTAACGTACGTACCGGTAACTATCACGTATTCAAGTCCAAGACTGTAATTGTCGGGGCAGGTGGTGCATCCAATATCTACAAGCCACGCTCGGTCGGTGAAGGTGCTGGTCGTGTATGGTATGCACCATGGTCTTCCGGTTCTGCTTATGGGTTGTTGATTGGTGCTGGCGCTAAGATGACTCAGATGGAGAATAAGATCGTTCTCGCACGTTTCAAGGACGGTTATGGCCCGGTTGGTGCTTACTTCCTGCATCTTAAGACCTATACCTGTAATGGTCAGGGCGAAGAGTATGAATCAAAGTGGTGGCCATCACTGCAGGAAATCGTTGGTAAAGAATACCTCGATCCTGAAATTTCACACCTGAGCCATCGTCCTATCCCGACTTGTCTGCGTAACCACGCATTCATTTCAGAGGTAAATGCTGGTCGTGGTCCAATTCATATGGTGACTATGGAAGCTTTCCAGGATCCGCATCTTGAGGAAATTGGCTGGCACAACTTCCTGGGTATGACGGTTGGTCAGGCTGTACTGTGGGCATCTACTGACGTTGATCCGAAATACGAGAATCCTGAACTCACTACTTCTGAGCCTTATGTTATGGGTTCACACGCTACGGGTTGTGGTGCATGGTGTTCCGGCCCATCTGATCTTTCACCGCCTGAGTATCAGTGGGGCTATAACCGTATGACCACTGTCGAAGGTTTATTTGGCGCGGGTGATGCTGTGGGTGGTACACCGCATGCGTTCTCTTCAGGTTCATTTACTGAAGGCCGGATCGCAGCTAAGGCAGCGTGCCAGTATATTGATGACGGTAAAGCTGAAGGTATCCGGATTTCTGATGAGCAGATTGCTAAGCGCAAGGAAGAGATCTATAAGCCATTGGATACTTACCGGACTTATCGCAACGAAATCACGGCTGGTTCAGTTAACCCGCATTATATCAACCCTCGTCAGGCACTTGATCGCCTGCAGAAGTTGATGGATGAATATGCCGGTGGTGTAACTGTTAGCTACATGACTAACGAAAAGCTGTTGAATATTGGTCTGAAAAAACTGAAGTTGCTT
This sequence comes from Thiolinea sp., assembly GCA_049614265.1. GTDB lineage: Bacteria > Pseudomonadota > Gammaproteobacteria > Thiotrichales > Thiotrichaceae > Thiolinea. The sequence goes on along the minus strand of JBMZDK010000005.1, from coordinate 31,662 downwards.
GAAGAAGATCTGGAGAAGGTTGCCGCTGAAGACATACACGAGTTATTACGTGCATGGGAAATCAAGCACCGTCATCTGGCTTCAGAGTCTGTGGTTCAGCATACTCTGTTCCGTAAAGAAACACGTTGGCCTGGCTACTACTATCGTGGTGACCACATGAAACTGGATGATGAGAACTGGCATGTACTGACAGTTTCACGGCGTGATCCGGAAACTGGTGATTACACCATGGAAAAAGCTCCGCTTTATCACTTGGTTGATAAAGATGACAATACTCAGGACGCTGCCTGATCACGTCAAGCCAGAGAGCCATCGTATTTGAACGGTGGCTCTCTTTAGTTAATTATCTGATATAAGCACATTAGGGGTGCAACAGGCACCACACCACCAATACAGTTTGGTCGCCAATTTAGTGTTAGTGCCATACTGCCCATCGTTATTTTTTTCTATGTAGTATTAGGTCGAATTTAGTTCTGTCATGTCTTTTTAGCAGATGTATCCGGAAAATTTTACGACCTTTACCCAGATAGCCCAATGAATATTATTGAACAATCAGAAGACGAAATCCTTGCAGTTGCCCATCCAATGTGGGATGACCTTATTAAGTATTCCAATGCCGGTGAGTATGGAAAATTCATTCGAAACTTTTCATACGATCTGTTGTTTGGCCTCAATGAAGTTGAGGTTGGCAAGCAGTTCGCAAAAAGTGAACTGACCCGAAGTCTGGATCCGGATTACGACTTTCTTGGCTTAATTCGCAGGGGCGAACACGTTACAGTCTTATACCGCATGCGCAGCACAAAGAAAGCAGGTGAATGGCTTGGGCGCCTGGTTCTCGGCTACAATAAAGAAGACGAAATTAAAATTTTTGGCGCGTCAATTTTCTAAGAAAAATTTCTGATAGCTATTGATGCAACAACAGATTGGCACTGTTGGCTGGTGACTTTTATGCAGCCCGGTTCCTGTGGAGTTAGTAAATGAGCGATATATCGATGGAAGACCCGATTGGGGATGGCAAGTTAGTAGAGCTTACTTATAAGGTAATCGATGTAAAGACCAACAGTGTGCTGACTGAAGTCGAGTTCCCGATTGGCTATGTGCATGGTGTGAACGAGATACTTGCGCCACAGGTGACTGCAGAATTAGAAGGAAAGCTTCCGGGTGATGTCATTGAAGTGCCCATCGACTGCAGAAAGCTGTTTGGTGACCGTGATGAGTCTCTGGTCTTTACTGATCGCATCGAGAATGTCCCTGAAGAATACCGGAAAGTTGGCACATCTGTGCTGATGGAGAGTGAGCAGGGCAATACGAAATCATTTCTTGTCACCCGTGTTGATGAGGAGTCTGTCACCATTGATGGTAATAATCCGCTGTGTGGTCGTGAAGTTGTATTCAGACTTGATATCATTACGGTGCGTGATGCGACAGAAGAGGAAGTCGAACTTGGCGGGCCGGTGGGGGCAAACCCTGATATTAGTGAAATCGTAGGCAATAACCAAAACGTCCAACCTATATCGTAATTGTTCAGCGCACGCTTCTGGTTGAGGCGAGGCTTTATACGGAGATTTAATGACTTGTCTCATCTCTATTCCGAAACACTGTTAGCTCCTGGACTCGGAGTGTCATTTCAATGGCGCCACCAGAATAATGGCCGTGATTTGCTGGCTATTATTGATCCGGAGTCTCCTGTATATGGTGCGTTGCGCAGGGCTATTGATCGTTTTGAGAATACGGTATTTGAGTTGAGCCTGAACAAGCCTACATTGATTGGATGGGCTAATTCTCAGGAAACACTGGAGGATGGCGCTGACAGGCGGGAGTTGCGCCTTGGTAGTGCTCATGTATTCCAGCAGTCCATTGAGTTGCTGCAAGGTATGCAGATGATGACGGATCGGGAAGAAGATCCGGCTGGACTTGCTGCTATTCACCATAACATCGGTGATGTCATGGGTTTTATCGGTCAGCGCAGTGGCAGTGTGCATTTTCTGGAACAGGCCGCTCTGTCCTATGAACAGGCGCTTGAAATACGCACTGAAGACGATATGCCTTTGGCATGGGCGCAGTCTACCCATAATCTTGCGCTTGTTATGCAGACAATTGGTCAGCTTGAAGACGATACCGGGATGCTGAAACAGGCATTGGGATTATTTAAGCAGGCGGTTAACCTGTTGCCGCGCAAACAAGATGGTGAGGCCTGGGCGGCTGCGTTCTCCAATGTCGGTACAGTGTTGTATCAGCTTGGTACACATCGTCGTGGTTCACGCACTCTGGAGCAGTCGCTGGTGGCATTCCGTAATGCGCTGAGTGAGCGGACTCCGGGCAAGAATAAAATGACCTGGGCAATTACCCAGAATAATCTGGCCGCGACAATGCAGGCGCTGGGTGAGCACGAAGAGGATATCGGGTCTTTGGAGGCTTCTATACCGGTGTATGATGCGGTCTTAAAAGAATTAGATCGTGGTGCGCTGCCATTGGTCTGGGCGATGGTATCCGCGAACAGGGTTTCTGCTATGTATTCTCTGGCAGGTGAGTCAGATTATCTTGATATGGCAGAGGCCGTTGTCACTGAATTCGACAAAATTGGTGACTTGTTCGCTGGTACTGAATACGTGGATTACCATACAAAGGCATTGGCACGATCACAGCAGGCACAAGAGCTTGTTGCCTCATTGCAAGTGTGACAATATTTTGATTTTTATAGTTGATGACTGAAAAGAGGAAAACTTCATGAGCGAACCTTCAAAGACACGTCCTAAAGTACCGGAAGGTGTGACTGAGTATATGACTACCCGTCAGATGGAACCCAATGAAAAAGGTTTTGTCGGCTATCAGACAGAGTGGAAGTCGTTTCAGAAAGAAGTGAAATACGAAACTCCAAAGAAGCCTTAAAATCTCATTGCAGTAGTGACGATTTTTTTATGAGCAGTGATTTAAGCTGCTCATGCTTCGGGTGTTCCCCCATCTTGCTTCATACTAAGCCTTTCGCTGCTTCTCTCCGCAAAAAATTAATGTTTGTAAGGGTTTCTCCGGCCCTCAATTCCGTTATACTAAATTTCTGTTCCTGAGCAGGGCGCATGGAAGCCACCTAGGTACGTACATGCAAATCTACTAATAGTTTCCGGTAGTAGCTTTTTCATACTAATGAAAAGACCGCTGACAATTCTATCCCTGCTGTTGACTGCAATGAAAATTTATAAACGGAACGTTTTGCATGCCACAGGGTGAGCGCATATCGATAAAAACTGAACGGGATGAACAGCAGTTGTTCAACTCGCGAGCCATTGTGGCTGCTGTATTGGTATTGCTGGCGTTATTAGGAATTGCCGGTCGTCTCTATGTGTTGCAGATTACCGGGCATGAACAGTATACCGAATTATCTAAAAAGAATTATCAGAAGCGTATTCCGGTGCCGCCAATCCGCGGTTTGATATATGACCGCAATGGTGTTCAGGTGGCTGATAATCATGCGCAGTATGTACTGGAAGTGGTTCGTGACAGTGTCCCTGATCAGAATAATGACGGAAAAAAACGCTGGGCTGATTTGCAGTTAATGCTGAAAAGACTCAGTAAAATCGTACCGCTGTCGGAAAAAGAGATTCGTATTTTTAATCAGCAGGTTCAGCGACGCAGTCGCTATCAACCCACTCCCCTGAAAGAAAATATGAGTGATGAGGAAGTTGCGCGCTTTGCAGTGAACAAACTGCGTTTTCCGGGGGTTAATCTTGAGCGCAGGATGCAGCGTTATTACCCATTGGGGACTATCGCGAGCCATGTGATTGGCTATGTCGGGCGGATTGATGAGCGAGATCTGAAACGACTGGATCCTGAGAATTATGCAGGCACCAGTCATGTTGGAAAGATTGGCATTGAGGCTGCACACGAAGACCGTCTGCATGGGCATACCGGTTGGCAGGTAGTCGAAGTTGATGCGCATGGTAAACATAAGGACTTGCTGGAAGAAACTAATCCGGTGGGTGGGCAGGATCTGATCCTTGGGTTGGATATCAATCTGCAAATCAAAGCAGAAACGCTGCTGAAGGGTGAGCGCGGTGCTATTGTGGCGATTGATCCACGTACCGGTGAGCTACTGGCGATGGCCAGTGTTCCAACATTTGACCCTAACCTATTCGTTGATGGTATTTCACACAAAAATTATAAAAAGTTGCGCGATAATCCGGATCGTCCTTTGTATAACCGGGCCTTACAGGGATCTTACCCACCAGGATCTACAATAAAGCCTATGGTCTCGCTGGCCGGTTTGTATGAAAAGACTATCTGGCCGGGTAAGCGGGTTTACGACCCGGGTTTTTTTCAGATTCCTGGCCATAAACACCGTTATCGCTGTTGGAAAAAAGTAGGCCATGGTTCATTGGATATGGATCATGCGATTGCAAAGTCTTGTGATACCTTTTTCTATGACATGGCTTATCGCATGGGGGTCGAGAAATTTTCCGGTTTTATGAATTTATTTGGTTTTGGTGAAAAGACCGGAATTGATCTGACTTCTGAATCTAATGGTTTGATGCCTACGCCTGCCTGGAAACAGCGTCGTCATAAGCAGCACTGGTATCCCGGTGATACTGTGAATATTGGCATTGGTCAGGGGTATTGGCTGGCAACGCCCCTGCAATTGGCACATGCAACAGCTACTGTGGCGATGCGTGGGAAGCGTATCCGGCCAAGGGTACTGCGTGGAGTCCGTACAGTTAAAGATCAGCCGGAGACTTTGCTAAAGCCTAATGTGGTTGGTCATGTGCCGGTACAAAATGACCGTCACTGGAAAATGGTGATTGATGGCATGATTCACGTCATGCATTCTGACTATGGCACGGCACGAAATTCAGGTAAAGATGCTGCCTTTACGATTGCCGGTAAGACGGGCACAGCACAAGTGTTTGGTATTGCTCAGAACTCCAAATACGATGCCAGTCGGCTGGCGAAACGTTTGCATGACCATTCGTTGTTTGTGGGGTTTGCACCGGCAGAAAATCCACGTATTGCTGTTTCGGTGATTGTGGAAAATGGCGGCGGCGGGAGTAAAGTGGCTGCACCGACTGCCCGGAAGATTATTGATGCGTACTTGCTGGATAAGTACGATGAGCCTGCTGATGAAGAGTCAGAAGAAGAGAAGGAAAAGTTGCAGGTAACACAAAGGGTAGCACAGTGATCTCAGAGTTATTGCCACCTTATGTGCTTCGGGCGTTGCAGCGGGTCGACCTGGTGTTGTTGGCAGCACTGTCTTTGCTGATGTTCATGGGTATGATTACCTTATACAGTGCGGGTGACCACTATATGCCATTGCTGTATAGGCAAGGTATGCACTTTCTGGTGGGCCTGGTCTTGTTGCTGCTATTTTCACAGGTACAGAGCAAGACGTTAAAACAGTTTGCGATCTGGATTTATGGTGCCGGTTTGTTCCTGCTTATTCTGGTGCTTTGGGTTGGAGTGACTAAAAAGGGAGCTACCCGCTGGCTGAATCTGGGGATTCATTTCCAGCCCTCAGAAATTATGAAGTTAGCGGTGCCGATGATGGTGGCTTACTTCTTTGCTGAGAAACCGCTACCGCCCCGGTTCCTCGATATTATTATTGCACTGATTCTGGTATTCGTGCCGATGTTTCTGATTTTGCAGCAGCCCGATCTGGGTACTTCGCTGCTGATTGCTTTATCCGGTTTGTTTGTTATTTATCTTGCGGGTATGTCCTGGTGGCTCATTGGTGGTTCTATTGCATTGATGTCAGTGGGGGCGCCATTGATGTTCTATTACGGTATGCATGAATACCAGCGCCAGCGAGTGTTGACTTTATTTAATCCGGAACAGGATTTGCTTGGATCCGGTTATCATATTTACCAGTCGAAAATTGCTATCGGTTCTGGTGGAACCTATGGCAAAGGCTGGTTAATGGGGGATCAGTCGAGGCTGGATTTTTTGCCTGAGCGTCATACTGACTTTATTTTCGCTGTTTTTGGCGAAGAATTCGGGTTTTTAGGGAATCTTTTCCTGTTGGGGTTGTATACATTCATTATCTGGCGTGGGTTGTGGTTGGCTTCCAAAGGTGCAGATACGTTTGCCCGGTTGTTAGGAGGTAGTTTGAGTCTGACTTTCTTCTTATATTTATTGGTTAATACAGGCATGGTAAGCGGGGTTTTGCCGGTAGTAGGCGTTCCTATGCCACTGGTGAGTTATGGTGGCACTTCGATCCTAACGCTAATGACGGCATTTGGTATGTTGATGGGGCTGAAAAAGCGTAAACGTATCTACCAGGCAGAGGAGTAATGGAGAGAAGTAGTATATAAAGGTCATCGATATTCCGGTTGTCTACCCATCATAAATATCTGTTGTAGTGTTTAATGGTTAAGCTTAAAGGGGGGCAGGCTATTATATTTTGCTAAGCAGCATGATGCTGTTCTGATAGATAGTGGTCGTAGTCAGAAAAGAGCCGAAGAACAGCGGCTTATATCGATTTTGTATGGGCTTAATAATAATTATTTAATGGTAATGATGAGAAAAATACAAAAACAATGGATCGTCATTGTAGGGGTTTTATTGACCGGATTATTAGCTGGATGTGGTGTATCTGGTAAAAAAGATAAGGTTGTGGATGGAAGTGTGTTGCAAATACCGTTGCAGGGTGTGGCATCATCGGGTTCAGCTGGAAGTCGTTGTGGTAATGAACGAAATTACACACTAAACGGACGAAGCTATCAGGTTTTACCATCGGCTCAGGGTTATAAGCAACAAGGTATGGCGACGGTTTATGGCGCGAAATATCAGGGTAGTACAACAGCTGGTTGTGAAACGTTTGATATGCATAAGTTCACAGCAGCACACCGTACTTTGCCATTACCTGCATATGTCAGAGTAATAAACCTGGGGAATAATAAGTCGGTTATTGTGAAAGTGAATGATCGAGGGCCGTTTGAGAATGATGGGCTGATACAGCTTTCTTTTGCAGCGGCAAGTACACTTGGCATGGGCAGCGGTTCTGCTCGTGTTCGGGTAGAAACAGTGGGTGCTGGTGGTGCTGCTATGACAAGGCAGTCAGTAAAGCAGCGACCTGCAACACCGCATAAAGCTGTGAATACCAATCCGCAGCAGCTTGCAGCGGTTAAAAGAGCTAAGCGAAGCGGTAAGAGTTTTTTTGTTGTAGTGAAGAATTATCCGAATCAGACTGATGCACTGGAGATGTTTGTCCGGTTGACATCGGTCGGGTTGAAAAAGACTGAAATGGCTTCAGCTATCCACAAGGGGCGGAAAATGCATCAGGTGCGTGTTGGGCCATTGTATACCCAGGATCAGATTGATAGTGTAAAAGATGCTCTGGCCAGTAATGGCTTGGCGACCTTCAGGGTTGTTGAAATAGATCAGTAACAAAGCAGAGACCGGTAAAAGGGGTAAAACAGGATGTTGTTGAAAAAGTGTGTGATTGGCTTTTTGCTGTTTTTTTGTGTGATTAATGCAGCATTAGCAAATACCGACAAGGTAGTTTCACTGGCGCCGGGTGCGCCTGAAGTTGATGCGAATAGTTTTGTCTTGGTTGACTTTCAGAGTGGCGAAGAGCTGGTGGCATTAAACCAGGGTATGCGCGTTGAGCCAGCCAGTATTACCAAATTGATGACGGCATACATTCTCTATCGTGACCTTGCCAGAGGTAAGGTGAAAATGGATGAGGATGTGCTGATTTCTCAGAAAGCCTGGGAAATGAAAGGTTCCCGTATGTTTGTCGAAGTAGGTAAGAAGGTTAAGCTTGAAAAATTACTGCGTGGTTTGATTATTCAGTCTGGTAATGATGCCGCCGTCGCCTTGGCTGAACATGTGGCGGGTAGCGAAGAGGCATTTGTTGAGCGGATGAACAAAGTTGCAGCTGAGCTTGGGATGAAAGACAGTCGTTATCAGAATGTTACAGGCTGGCCTGCTGATAATCATTATACGACGGCCCGCGATATTGTGTTACTGACCCGGGCGTTGATCACTGAATTCCCTGATCGTTATCAGCTTTATTCAGAAAAAGAATTTACTTACAACAATATTAAACAACATAACCGCAACAAACTCCTGTGGCGTGATGAAAGTGTTGATGGTGTTAAAACCGGGCATACAGAATCAGCAGGTTATTGCCTGGTAGCTTCGGCCATGCGAAATAATATGCGCCTGATTTCTGTGGTTCTGGGGTCAGAGAGTGAAGGAAGTCGTTCCGAGTCCAGCCAAAAGTTACTGGAATATGGCTTCCGTACTTTTGAAACGCATAAGTTATATAAAGAAGGCGATGCTTTGTCAGAAGTGCGTATCTGGCAGGGCGATAAAGAGCGTGTTGCTGCCGGGGTAATGGGTGATTTATACGTCAGTATGGGGAAAGGGCGTTATGATCAGCTGAAAGGTGTCGTGCAGTTTGATAAGGGGATTAGCGCACCGGTACGGCGTGGTGATGTGTTGGGTAAAATTGTATTCACTGATCAGGGTAAAGTGTTAAAAGAAGTAAATTTGTTGGCGTTGGAGGATGTTAGCGAAGGGGGCTTGTGGCGTCAAATTTCAGACAGTGTACAGAAGTTTTTTGCTGATTGACTCCTGCTGATATAAGCTGCAGCCATTGTATTTGCTTATATAGGGTTTGGGCGCATATGCGTGATTTAAGTCAGGAAGAACTGAAGCTTGAGTTTCCCTGTGATTTTCCGATTAAAGTTGTAGGGGCTGCGGCTGGTGGCGAGTTCGAAGCACGCGTGTGTGCTATTGCAGAGAGTCATGATCCGGTATTTTCACCCAAAGCACTGAAGCGTAATCAAAGTCGTACAGGCAAGTACAATAGCCTGACTTTAGGTATCCGTGCGACCAGTAAAGAACAAATTGATGCCATTTACCGTGACCTGAAAAGCTGTGAACTGGTGCTGTGGGCGCTGTAACTAACCGGTTGCATGCCCGGGTACTTGGTAAAAACCAGCTTTATGAAGAAATCCTGCAGCAAATGCAGGATTTTACACGTCTGCGGACTGAAGAAACTCCTGATGAGATTTGGTTGCTTGAGCATCTGCCGGTATTTACGCTGGGGCGCAATGGTAAGCGTGAGCATTTACTGAATCCCGGTGATATCCCTGTTGTTCCTGTGGATCGTGGTGGTCAGGTAACCTATCACGGCCCTGGTCAGTTGATTATCTATGTCCTTGTGGATATTCGCCGCAAATCTATCGGTATTCGTGAGCTGGTAATAAAACTGGAACAAGCCGTAATTGATTTTCTGGCAGCACGTGGAATGCAGGCGCAGGGAGACCGGGGTGCGCCTGGTGTTTATGTGGCTAATCAGAAGATTGCTGCGCTAGGATTGAGAGTCAGTCGGGGCAAGACTTATCACGGCCTGAGTTTTAATGTAAACCCTGATCTGGAGCCGTTTCAGCGTATTAATCCCTGTGGTTATGCAGGTTTGCAGGTAACGAGCTGTCGTGATTTGGGGATTGCTGAGAGCACAATGGAGGTGGCGGGTTCGGTGAGCGAATATCTGGCACAGCATCTTGCTTATGAGCAGGTTTGTTGGGAGATGTGAGGGACAGGTTTGGTCGCTATCTTTCCTTTGTGAAAAAATATTTCCAGAACAGAAAAATACATGTCTAAAGGGGAATATGTGCAGCTTGTTTTTGTTGTTATGATAGCGCCTTTTTTCACATTACCTTTAGCATACACTGCAGGAGATTAGCAGCATGTTTTCGATTCAAATGGGTATCGCAGGATACGATGATGAGCTGTGGAATTCGATTCAGGCGGAGTCGCGTCGCCAGGAAGAGCATATTGAACTGATTGCCTCGGAAAATTATACCAGTCCGCGCGTAATGGAAGCACAGGGTTCGGTGTTAACCAATAAATATGCTGAGGGTTATCCATCCAAGCGTTATTACGGTGGCTGTGAGTACGTTGATAAAGCCGAAGAGCTGGCGATTAACCGTGCGAAAGAATTGTTTGGTGCAGATTATGCTAATGTGCAGCCACATTCCGGCTCGCAGGCCAATGCAGCTGTTTATATGGCATTGCTGGAGCCGGGTGATACCGTGTTGGGTATGAGTCTTGCACACGGTGGGCACTTAACACATGGGGCTAAGCCCAATTTCTCCGGGAAAATCTACAACGCAGTACAGTATGGTATCGACGACGAAGGTTATATTGATTATAACGAAGTTGAGCAGCTGGCACTGGAACACAAGCCAAAAATGATTCTTGCTGGTTTCTCGGCTTACTCACGGGTAATCGACTGGCAAAAGTTTCGTGATATTGCAGATAAAGTCGGTGCTTATCTTTTTGTGGATATGGCTCACGTATCTGGCCTGATCGCTGCTGGTGTTTATCCTAGTCCGGTACAAATTGCAGACGTGTGTACTTCTACAACGCATAAGACACTTCGTGGACCGCGTGGAGGTATTATCGTCGCAAAATCGAATCCGGATCTGGAAAAGAAGTTTAACTCGCTGGTATTTCCCGGTACGCAGGGTGGCCCGCTGATGCATGTTATTGCAGGTAAAGCGGTTGCATTTAAAGAAGCGCTGGAACCAGAGTTTGCTGATTATCAGAAGCAGGTTGTCTCTAACGCAAAAGCTTTAGCTGAAGGTTTAATCGCACGTGGGTATAATATTGTATCCGGTGGTACTGATAATCACCTGATGCTGGTTGATTTAATTGCTAAGGGCATCACCGGTAAGGCAGCTGATGCGGCGTTGGGACGTGCCAATATTACGGTTAATAAGAATGCGGTGCCAAATGATCCGCAGTCACCATTTGTTACCAGCGGCATTCGTGTCGGCACGCCGGCAATTACTACCCGTGGTTTTAAAGAGGAAGAGTGCCGTGAGCTGGCTAATTTAATGGCAGATGTGATGGATAACATCGAAGATGAAAATGTCATTAATGAAGTTAAAGGGAAGGTTTTGGAAATCTGTCAGCGCTTCCCGGTTTATTCGGCCTGAATATGATAAATGAGATGTCCGTTTTGTGGTGAAGATGACACGCGTGTTATTGATTCAAGGCTTGCCAGCGAGGGTGAGCAGGTAAGACGGCGGCGCCGCTGCAGCGATTGTGGCGAGCGTTTTACGACTTACGAAATGGCTGAGCTGACTATGCCGCGGGTGATAAAATCCAATGCAGCACGCGAGCCATTTAATGATGAAAAACTACGGGACGGAATTATGCGGGCGCTGGAAAAGCGCCCGGTCTCTATTGATCAGGCAGAGGCGGCAATCAGCCGTATTCGTAAGAAAGTCCTGATTGGTGGAGAGCGTGAAGTACCATCGGCCCGCTTAGGTGAGTTGGTGTTGGTGGAGCTGCGTAATTTAGATGAGGTGGCATACATTCGTTTTGCCTCCGTGTATCAGCGCTTCGATGATATGGCAGAATTCCGGGTTATGATTGATCAGTTGGAAAAAGACCCGACTCCGGAACAACGCCGCCGCCAGATTGATCTGCTGCCAGATTCCTCTGTCAGTCCCCTGCCAAATATTGATAAGCCCGGTAACAAGTAAGCGATGGCTGAGTTTTCTGTGGCTGATCGCAAATACATGGTGCGTGCTATTCAGCTGGCGAAGCGAGGCCAATACACGACTCATCCTAATCCCAATGTCGGTTGTGTTTTGGTGCGTGATGGTCAGGTGCTGGCTGAAGGCTGGACACAGCCTGCTGGTGAGGCACATGCCGAAGTTTACGCCTTGCAGCAAATCAATCATCAGGCAGCAGGGGCTACTGCCTATGTGACGCTTGAGCCTTGTTCTCATTATGGGCGCACACCTCCCTGTTCTGATGCTTTGATCAAATCGGGTGTTAAACGGGTGGTTGCGGCGATGGTTGACCCTAATCCACTGGTGAGTGGCCGGGGGTTGGACAAGATGCGACAGGCTGGGGTTGAAACGCAGTATGGTTTGCTGGAGTTACAGGCTCGCTCGCTAATGCCGGGTTTTATTAGCGCCATGCAGCGTCAGCAACCTTTTGTCAGAGTGAAAATGGCGCAGAGCCTTGATGGTCGTACTGCGATGGCGTCTGGTGAAAGTGTCTGGATTACAGGCCAGGCTGCGCGGCGTGATGTACAATTCTGGCGCGCCAGGGCGGGAGCAATTCTAACCGGTATTGATACGGTGCTGATGGATAAACCATCGATGAATGTGCGTCTGGATGCAGAGGATTTGGGGATTGATGGTGTAGTACGACAACCATTACGGGTGATTCTGGATTCGCAACTGCGTTGTCCGCCCGATGCGAAGCTATTGCAGCTGGCGGGCGATGTGCTGATTTATACTTGTTCTGAGGATAATGATAAGATCCGCCAGTTACAGGATCAGGGCGTCCGGGTGGAACGATTGTCTTCTGTCGGCGATTCAATAGCTGAGCATAGCCACGGGGTGGCAGGTGATATAACTGATGCTCGCCTGGACTTAAAAGCTGTATTGTCAGCGCTGCACGCTGAGGGGGTTAATCTGGTTCATGTTGAAGCGGGGGCAACACTCAGCGGCGCTTTTGTCGCTCAGGGCCTTGTGGATGAATTGCTGATCTATACAGCGCCATTCCTGATGGGGTCTGATGCACGTGCCTTATTGAATATGCCTTTGCAAACGATGCAGCAGGGTTTGCGTTTGCAGGTGTACGACATGCGTGCCATTGGTGATGACTGGCGTATACTGGCAGGTTTTAAGTAGTACTGTAAAAATCGAAGTTTTTTTATGCTTCTATACAAGTTGTGTGAAAATTCAGGGTTTTATTATTGCAGAGACCAGATGCCTGTGCTCTTGCGACTTTGCATTTGATTGGGAGTAAACGTAGTGTTCACCGGGATTATTCAGGCTGTAGGTAATATCGCTTCTATGCAGGCAAAAGGTGGTGATATGCGCCTTGGCATCGCGACTGGTAAGCTGGATATGGCCGATGTTGCATTGGGTGATAGTATTGCAGTCAATGGTGTTTGTTTGACGGTGATTGCTATGGATGGCGCAAATTTTAGTGCTGATGTGTCCAGAGAAACGCTGTCTCTGACCAGCCTTGGGCAGTTGAAACAGGGTTCACCGGTTAATCTGGAGAAGGCGCTAACACTGGCAACCCGCCTTGGGGGGCATTTAGTAAGTGGCCATGTGGATGGTCTGGGTGAAGTGATGAGTCGTCATGATGATGCCCGTTCTGTGCGCTTCAGTTTGCGGGCGCCTGATGTGCTGGCGAAGTATATTTCTGCTAAAGGTTCGATTTGTGTCGATGGTACGAGCTTGACGGTGAATAAGGTTGATGGTGCGGTGTTTGAGCTAAATATTGTTCCACATACGCTGCAGGAAACTATTATGGGTGGCTATCGTCCGGGAGCAAAAGTAAACCTTGAAGTCGATGTTATTGCGCGTTATCTGGAGCGTTTACTGCTGGGTGAAAATGCGGCGAAAGCAGAGGGTACAGAAGGTGGGGTGACTATGGAACTGTTGTCTGAAAGTGGATATCTGAATCGCTAAATTAACGCTGTCTATGATACCGGCATCTTATATGGTGGGTGGTGATCAAGTGCTGAGAGGGTTGAAGTAAAACCCGGATTCGGGGTAACTTGGTTGGCAAGATTCGGGAGGGGGGATTTAATCACCAAGTATGACTGGCGTTTGCAACAGTTGATTATCTAACCAGATTCTATGATCCTTTAATTTCAACCTTCCCGCGCAAAACCATTCTACAACTTGTGGATAGATAATATGCTCTTTGGCCAGTACGCGGGTAGCCAGGCTGCTTGCATCATCATCCGCTTTGACCGGCACCCGGGCCTGCATAATAACGGGGCCATCATCTAAGCCAGCTGAGACAAAGTGTACGCTCGCCCCATGATATTTTGCTTCACCATCAAGAGCGCGTTGATGGGTATTAAGTCCTTTGTATGCAGGAAGCAAAGACGGGTGTATATTTAGTAGCCTTCCATCGTAATGATTGACAAAACCGGCACTGAGAATCCGCATGAAGCCCGCTAGAACCACCAGGTCGGGGTTGTAGCGATCAATGACGTTAATGAGATTTTTGTCAAAGTCTTCTCGTGAATTGAAGTGCTGATGCTCCAGTGCCTGGGTGGTGATGCCATGCTTTTCGGCGCGCTGAAGGCCATACACTCCGGGTTTGTTGCTGATGACGGCGTTAATCTCGCCGTCAATTTGCCCTTCGGTGCAGGCATCAATCAGAGCCTGCAGATTGCTACCGCTCCCGGAAACCAGAACAACAATGCTATATTTTGAGCGCATAGTTTTTTTCGAATTCCCGGAAGATGTTAGCTGGTATAACGTACAACGGGTGCCTGAGAGTCAGTCGTGCCAATTTCACCAATCACCCATGCTGGTATCTGGTCAAGGCGGCAGGCAGTCAGTACATCGTCAACCTGTTCCTGAGGGGTAGCGATAACCATACCAATACCACAGTTAAATGTTCGCAACATTTCATCTTCTGCAATATTGCCCTGTGTTTGCAGCCAGTTAAATATTTCCGGCTGCTCCCAGCTTCCGCGATGAATAACGGCTTCTGTGAAAGCAGGTAAGACTCTTGGCAGGTTTTCGCTTAAACCACCGCCGGTAATATGAGCGATTGTATGGATATCGTGGTGTTTCAGTAGTTTAAGGATGGCTTTGGCGTAAATTCGCGTGGGTTCAAGTAATGTCTGGCCCAGAGTGTTATCACCAAACGGCATATCCAGTGATGATCCACTAACTTCAATAACTTTACGAATTAATGAATAGCCATTGGAATGCGGGCCTGATGATCCCATGCCAATTAATACGTCGCCTTTGTAGACCTGGGAACGATCCAGAATTTTGTCGCGTTCGACGACACCAACACAAAATCCGGCGAGATCAAAATCCCCGTCATTATATAAACCAGGCATCTCTGCAGTTTCACCACCGGCAAGCGCTGCTCCGGACTGTACGCAACCTTCAGCAATGCCTTTAATGACGGCTTCTGCTACATCAACATCCAGTTTTCCGGTGGCATAATAGTCAAGGAAAAATAAAGGCTCTGCGCCACTGACAATAATGTCATTGACACACATCGCAACTAAATCAATACCAATAGTGTCATAAATGCCGGTTTCCAGCGCCAGCTTGAGCTTTGTGCCAACGCCATCTGTACCGGAAACAAGAACCGGATTTCTGTAGCCGGAAGGGATGGCCATTAATGCACCAAATCCTCCCAGTCCCGAGAGTATTTCCGGGCGTTTGGTTTTCATTGAGTAGGGTTTGATGCGTTCAACCAGTTCATTACCAGCATCAATGTCGACACCGGCGTCGCGGTAGGTCAGGGAAGAATCACCCTCGGGCATGATTTTTTTCCATCATTAAATTTATTGAATTTTACCATGTCTAACGGCACTGTGCTTGACTTTCAGCATGGTTGATCAATAGTAAATGCCTGCAGGGGATTGGCGTGCAGGTCAATGATTTACAAAGAATTGTCTGTTTTTCATTAACAGAATTGCCTATAATAAAAATAATTTATAAATAAATGCTGAAAAATAATTCAGGGCTTTTCAATCGGGTTTGCCTGTGCATTCTGCTGCACATTCGCAACAAAAAAAGAAATAATAATGATGTCAAAGAGGGTGAGCTGTGCGTTCCTGTTCTGGCTAATGGGTTGCGCAATAATAGGGGCCAATGAACTGCCCGCTGCTTCAGTAAATAAAGATACTGATTACGATGGTTTGTCTGATGAGCAGGAGCGTTATCTGGGCACTGATCCCTGGTTGTCTGATACAGATGGCGATGGTTTAAAGGATCTTCTTGAAACAGCCAATGGTGAAATACTGGATACAGATGGTGATCGCCGTATCAATGCGCTGGATGTCGATGATGATAATGATGGGATACCAACAGTACTGGAAGCGAAAACCGACACAGATGGTGATGGTCAACCTGATTATCTTGATGTTGATGCGGATAATGATGGCAAGAGTGATCATGATGAAGCCGGCATTGTTGATATAGACACTGATAATGATGGGGTGGTTGACTATTTCGATGTCGATCAGACAGGTGGCGATGATGGTAATGGTGATGGGGTTGATGGCCACCAGTTATTACCGGATCGTGACCGGGATGGTATTCCTGATGTGCGTGACGCCAGTGATGCTGATGGTGAGGCGGGTGATCTCGATAAAGATGGCTTGTCAAACGGCGATGAAATTATGCTGGGTTCTGATCCCAATGCAGCAGATTCGGATGCTGATGGGGTGGCTGATGCTCTTGAAGCAGGGCAAGACCTCAATAAGCCGCAGGATACCGATGGTGATGGGCTGATCGATTTGCTGGATCAGGATGATGATAATGATGGTGTTCCTACTATTCAGGAGACCTATGCTGAAGGAAAATTGCCTCAGGATACAGATACCGACAAGGACGGTGTGCCGGATTACCTGGACGTTGATGATGATGGCGATGGCAGAACAACAATAGCAGAAGATATCAATGGTGATGGTAATCCGTTGAATGATGATAGTGATGAAGACGATGTGCCGGATTATCGTGACAGCAATGATTCGCATGGCAGGCATTCAGATGACGATGGTGATGGCTTGAGTAATGCGGAGGAGCTCACTTTAGGCAGTAATCCATCAGGGCGCGATACCGATAAAGACGGAATTGACGATGCATTGGAGATGGGTCTTGATCCAACCGAACCAATGGATACTGATGGAGATGGTATTGCGGACTTTCTTGATACTGATGATGATGGCGATGGTATTAGCACCGCGATTGAGGGTGAGAAGGATCGTGATGGCGATGGAAGGGTGAATTACCTTGATGTTGATCCCGGTGGCTATTTCTATTGTGCTACAGACGGGCGCATTGTGCGGGGAATTCGCAAGTTTCGGGTGATTCCTGCTGATAAAGTCACTGTTCTCGCTGATGGTAGTGAGGGTGTTATCCGCTGGCAAACCAGTGAGCCAGGCACTTACTCTTTGCAATTTGTCTTACCTAAAGGTTTAAAAGTTTTGCCGGGAACCGATAGTGGGCAACTTTATGTAACAAAGTTTAATGGCAAATTGGTGTCTTTAGGACGTAGTGAAGATATTCGGCGTGAAGGCTATCTGGCAAATTTTGCGGCGCATGACTTGCCGGATTGGTACAGCGCGTTCGCTCTTGATGAAGGTGCTCCGCCCGTTGTCAATATGAATATTCCTCTGGTTGGTGGCGAGTGTGGAGACTACCCGAAAGATGGATAGTCAGGGGGCAGCACTTTGGCCCATAATATTCCTCATGGTATAGATTGGGAGGATGTGGGAAGTGATGAGAAAGTTTGTTCGAAAACTGGTTGCAGCGTTTTTACTGTTAGGTTGCCTGGGTGCTGATGTTTTTGCTGAAGAAGTATTACTGAAGCATGATGGGATTGAACTACGTGCGGATTTGACGTTGGCTGAAGATAAAGCATTACAGGATGGTATTGTGCTGCTTTTACACGGCACATTAGCACATAACCGGATGGAAATTATCAGCACAACCGCTGAGTTGCTGAATGATGAGGGTTATAGCACGCTTGCCATTAATCTGGGGTTTGCGATTGATAAGCGCCCGGAGGGTATGTTGGATTGTGGTATTGAGCATCGCCATAAACACGAAGATGCAATTGCCGAATTGAATGCCTGGATGGGCTGGCTGCAGGAAAAAGGGGCAACTAAAGTCGCGGTGTGGGGACATTCACGAGGTGGGAATCAGGTCGCATGGTTTGCCAGTGAACATGATAGTGATTTGCTGGAAAAACTGGTCTTAGTGGCACCGGCAACCTGGAATTCGGATGGTGCGGCTGCGAGTTATGAAAAACGTTATGGCAAGCCCCTGTCTGAGCTGATGCAAAAAGCGCAGAAGCTGATTGATACTGACAAGTCCGGTGAAATAATGGAAGTTCCCGGCTTTGTTTATTGTCAGGACGCTAAAGCCAGTGCCGAGGCATTCCTTTCATATGGACGTGATGATGAACGCAAAAATACACCTACTGTACTTAAAAAAATTACTAAGTCTGTTCTGGTGGTAATCGGCAGCGCTGATGAGGTCGTGGCCAATCTGCCGCAGCAACTGGAAGGCTTAAATCAGGATAATCTGCGGGTTGAAACAGTTGATGGTGCCGATCATTTCTTTCTCGATCTTTATGCTGATGAAATGGTTGAACTGATTACTGATTTTCTGGATTGGTAGGTGTTCACCGTCACTCCCCAACCCGGTTTAGGGGAGTGACGGCAAACGAGGCCGCTATCCGGTTTAAGGTGTTTTTGTAATGGCTGCTGCTACATAAGGATCAGCAGGGTATTTGCTCTGCATTTGTGCCAACACCATATTGGCATCATCCTGATTATTGAACATGCCGATCTGCACGCGGTGCAGAAGTCTTCCGTTTAGTGTTAACGGGCTGACAAAAGCGTTGTAGCCCTCTGCGGC
Organism: Thiolinea sp.; assembly: GCA_049614265.1. Taxonomy (GTDB): domain Bacteria; phylum Pseudomonadota; class Gammaproteobacteria; order Thiotrichales; family Thiotrichaceae; genus Thiolinea. Next base: position 13,273 of record JBMZDK010000005.1, on the reverse strand, counting down.
AAATTTATCACTGATTCTTTGAGCTTTTTGCTGACTATTGCTGGCGGTTAACTGCACAACATACTGCTCTAATGGCGTGGTCGGAACAGTTTCGGGGGCTGTTGGCACGGGGGCGTTCACAATCGGAGTATAAGGATCTGTTGCTGTATGGGGCATGGGTGTACAGGCGCTTAATGTGAGTGCGCCGGCGATAAGCAAAGCGGTGATTGTTGTATTGTTATTCATTGTTCTACCTCGCATCTGTGATGAGTTTTTATTGTATAAGTATTGTTTATTGACCTGCCTGCTATCGAAGGGTTCCTTTTTATAGGCCCAAATGACGTTTCTGCGATTAACGGTCTTATTGGATTGGCAGATTGAGTATGAATTGTCTAATTCAACAGACTTTTTCTTTCGCTCCTTTTGCCTCTGCGCAACTTATGAAATAATGTTCTGTTCTATAAAATTATTATGTGATGAATATAACTCAGAGGAGTGACACGCATGGATGAGAACAAAAAGAAGGCCTTAGCCGCAGCATTGGGCCAAATCGAGCGTCAGTTCGGTAAAGGTGCGGTAATGCGTATGGGCGATGGTAGTGCGGTGCGTAATATTGAAGCTATCTCGACGGGGTCACTTACTCTGGATATTGCATTGGGCATTGGTGGTTTGCCGAAAGGCCGGGTCATCGAGATCTATGGCCCTGAGTCCTCAGGTAAAACGACGCTGACTTTGCAGGTGATTGCAGAATGTCAGAAAACCGGTGGCACAGCTGCATTTGTTGATGCAGAGCATGCGCTTGATCCACAGTATGCTGAGAAGTTGGGTGTTAATGTCGATGATCTGTTGGTTTCACAGCCGGACACCGGTGAGCAGGCACTGGAGATCACCGATATGCTGGTGCGTTCCGGTGCGGTTGATGTGGTAGTAGTTGATTCGGTCGCCGCATTAACACCAAAGGCAGAAATTGAAGGCGATATGGGTGATTCTCATGTTGGTTTACAGGCGCGTTTGATGTCACAGGCGCTGCGTAAACTTACCGGTAATATTAAACGTTCTAACACCATGGTGATCTTTATTAACCAGATCCGGATGAAGATTGGCGTTATGTTCGGCAACCCTGAAACAACCACTGGCGGTAATGCATTGAAATTCTACTCTTCGGTGCGTTTGGATATTCGCCGAATTGGTGCGATTAAGAAGGGTGATGAAGTGCTGGGTAACGAAACCCGTGTCAAAGTGGTCAAGAATAAAATGGCGCCGCCGTTTAAGAAAGCTGAGTTTGAAATTCTTTATGGTGAAGGAATTTCACATGAGGGTGAGCTGATTGACTTGGGTGTACAGCATGGTTTGGTAGGTAAAGCCGGGGCCTGGTACAGCTATAACAGTGACAAAATCGGTCAGGGTAAGGATAACGCTAAAAATTACCTGAAAGAAAATCCTGAAGTGGCGGATACTATTGAACAGGCTCTGCGTGAAAAATTATTGACTAATGCGGCTCCGGCGATTGCCGATGAGGCTGACGACGGCGAGGATGGCTAAGGAAGCATATTCTCAGGCGATTCGCTTGCTCTCACAGCGGGAGCACTCACGTCAGGAGTTAGCGACAAAAATCAGTCGTAAACACGAGCTGGCAGAGCATGAGTTGAATGAACTGCTGGATAGCCTGGAGCAATCCGGTTATCTGGATGATCAACGTTACGCAGAAATGTTTGTGCGTTCGTCTGTATCGCGTGGGCACGGGCCGATGAAAATTTCCTATGCTCTGCGTGATAAAGGAGTGGATGAGTCTCTGGTACGTGAAGTGCTGGATGACGCTGAAACTGACTGGCAGGAACAGGCCCGTTACCAGCGGGCAAGAAAATTTGGTGAAGAAATCCCGGCGGATTTCAAAGAGCGCGCCCGGCAGTCAAGATTTCTGGCCGGGCGCGGTTATTTTATGGACACAATTAATGCGATATTCAATACAACTTCCCAATGAAAAGTGCTGATATAAGACAGAAGTTTTTTGACTTCTTTAAAGAACGCGGCCATGAAAATGTGGCTTCCAGCTCGCTGGTACCCGGTAATGATCCCACCCTGTTGTTTACCAATGCGGGAATGGTGCAGTTTAAAGAACTGTTTCTCGGGCTGGAAAAGCGTGCCTATAACAGGGCGGTCACCTCACAGCGCTGCGTGCGTGCGGGTGGTAAGCACAATGATTTGGATAACGTTGGTTATACAGCCCGTCATCATACCTTCTTCGAGATGATGGGTAATTTCAGCTTCGGTGATTACTTCAAGGAAAATGCGATTGAGTACTGTTGGGAATTTCTCACTGAGGTGCTTAAGCTTCCGAAGGAGAAGCTCTGGGTCACTGTGTATGCTGACGATGATGAGGCTTTTAATATCTGGGTTGATAAGATCGGTTTCCCGGCGGAACGCATCAGCCGCATTGGCGACAATGGTGGTGCACCTTATGCCTCCGATAATTTTTGGCAGATGGGTGATACTGGCCCCTGCGGCCCTTGCAGCGAAGTGTTCTATGATCACGGTGAAGAAATCTGGGGCGGGCCTCCCGGTACGCCGGAAGAAGATGGTGACCGTTTCATAGAAATCTGGAATCTGGTTTTCATGCAGTACGAGCGCACGGCTGATGGCAGCATGAATCCATTGCCTAAGCCTTCGGTTGATACGGGAATGGGGCTTGAGCGGCTGGCAGCGATTTTGCAGGATGTGCACAGCAACTACGACATTGATATTTTTCAGACGTTGATCAAGGCGGCGGCTGATTTGGGGAATGTGCAGGACTTAGAAGCACCTTCGCTCAAAGTGGTGGCTGATCACATTCGTGCCTGTTCCTTTTTGATTGTGGATGGCGTGTTGCCATCAAATGAAGGGCGTGGTTATGTCCTGCGCCGGATTATTCGCCGTGCAGTACGTCATGGCAATAAGCTGGGTTTGAAAACGCCGTTCTTCCATAAACTGGTGCAGCCACTGGTTGATGAAATGGGTGCAGCTTATCCTGAGTTGGCAGCGATGCAGAGCAGAGTAGAGGCTGCGCTGGAGAAGGAAGAGTTGCGTTTTGCCGAAACGCTGGATCACGGTATGAAAATACTGGAAGAAAGTATTGCTAATCTGGACGGCGATACCATTGGCGGTGATACGGTATTTAAGCTTTATGATACCTATGGCTTTCCACTGGATCTAACGGCTGATATTGCACGTGAGCGTGAGCTGAAGATTGATGAGGCCGGCTTTGATAAAGCGATGGAGGCACAACGCAAACAGTCACGTGAAGCCGGTAAGTTTGGCGTGGATTATACTGATACGCTGAATGTTGAAGGCGCAACGGATTTTCACGGCTATGATGTGCTGGATGAAAGCAGCGTGGTATCCGCGCTGTTTGTTGGTGGTGAAGCTGTGGGTGCTGTGCCGGAAGGTGCTGAGGCACAGATTATTCTTGATCACACCCCGTTTTACGCTGAATCCGGTGGACAGGTGGGCGACAGTGGCTATCTGAAAACAGCGGATGCGACTTTCCGGGTAACAGATACCCAAAAGCAGGGCGATACCTTTATCCATTATGGTATTCAGGAGTCCGGTTCGCTCCAGAGTGGTGCTGAGGTGCAGGCTGTGGTCGATCAGGCGCGTCGCAAAGCGATTATCCTCAATCACTCCGCCACGCATTTGATGCATGAAGCGTTGCGTCAGGTATTAGGCGAGCATGTGGAGCAGAAAGGCTCGTTGGTGAATGAAGAGCGTTTGCGGTTTGACTTCTCCAACCCGGAGCCGGTTACCGCAGATCAAATCACACAGGTCGAGGCCATCGTAAATGCGCAGGTGATGAATAATGTTGCCACTTCAGCGCAGATCATGGATATGGAGTCGGCAAAAGCAGCGGGGGCGATGGCGCTGTTTGGTGAGAAATATGGTGACGAAGTGCGCGTGCTGCAAATTGGTTTTTCGACCGAACTTTGTGGCGGCTGCCATGTTGAGCGTACCGGTGATATTGGCCTGTTTAAAATTATCAGTGAAGGCGGTGTTGCAGCGGGTATCCGGCGGATTGAAGCATTTACCGGCAGTAACGCGCTGCAATGGCTGCATGAAACCAATAACAAACTGACTGAAGTATCACGTTTAGTGAAGTCCGGTGGCGGCGATGTAGTTGAGAAGGTCACTGCAGCGTTGCAGAAAACCCGGACGCTGGAAAAAGAGCTGGAGCAATTGAAGGGAAAACTGGCTTCGCAGGCTGGTTCCGGTTTAGCAGATCAGGCGGTAGAGGTCAGCGGTATTAAGGTGCTGGCGGCGAACCTGGAGGGTGCAGATCCAAAATCTTTACGCGATACCATGGATCAGTTAAAGAATAAGCTGGGGCAGGCTGTGGTCGTACTGGCAGCAGTGAAGGGTGACAAAATCAGTTTGATTGCAGGCGTGACTAAAGCTGAGACTTCGCAATACAAAGCAGGTGATGTGCTCAAGCATGTGGCCGTGCAGGTTGGTGGCAAAGGCGGTGGTCGCCCGGATATGGCACAGGGCGGTGGTTCTGATGTTGCTGCCTTACCGGCGGCGCTGGCATCAGTGCAGGATTGGGTCGCAGCTCAGGGATAAGGCAGAAAAATGGCACTAATAGTACAAAAGTACGGCGGTACATCCGTTGGTACGCCGGAGCGTATTCAGGCAGTGGCGGATCGCGTCATTCGCTGGGTAAATCGCGGTAATGATGTGGTGGTTGTGGTTTCAGCAATGTCAGGTGAAACCAATCGCATGGTTGGTCTGATTAATGCGATTGACCCTGAAGGTTCAGCACGGGAGAAGGATGTCATTCTTTCCACCGGTGAGCAGGTTACGATTGGTTTGTTATCGATGGCGCTGCAAAGCAAAGGTCAGGATGCACGTTCTTATACCGGCGGTCAGGTGAAAATACTAACTGACGATGTGCATACTAAAGCACGGATTCGCCATATTGATGATGGGCCGATGCGTGCTGATCTGGCACAGGGTAAAGTTGTGATTGTTGCAGGTTTTCAGGGCATGGATGAAAACGGCAATATTACAACTTTGGGCCGTGGTGGTTCTGATACCACAGCGGTAGCGTTGGCGGTGGCACTTAAGGCAGATGAATGCCAGATCTACACGGATGTTGATGGTGTTTACACAACTGATCCACGTGTTGAGCCACAGGCACGCCATATGCCATTGCTGAGTCTGGAAGAGATGCTGGAGATGGCTAGCCAGGGCTCGAAAGTTTTACAGATTCGCGCTGTCGAATTTGCTTATAAATATGATATGCCGATTCGGGTGTTGTCCAGTTTTGATGATGATAATACGACCCCGAAAAGCACACTGGTAACCCGTGAGGAAGATGTAATGGAAGAGGTATTGGTACGCGGGATCGCGTTTAACCGTGATGAGGCGCAGCTGACGATTTCCGGTGTACCGGATCAGCCGGGCATCGCTTATCAGATTCTGGGGCCGGTGTCGGATGCCAATATCGAAGTGGATATGATTATTCAGAATGTTGGTCGTGATGGCATGACTGACTTTACCTTTACAGTACACCGTAATGATCTGGAGCAGGCTTCGCGTTTACTGGAGCAGACTGCTGAAGCGCTGGATGCTGATCGCTGTAAGTTTGATGATCAAATCGCTAAGGTATCTATTGTGGGTGCTGGTATGCGCTCTCATGCTGGTGTGGCGAGTAAGATGTTTAAAGTACTTGCGGACGAGGGGATTAATATCCGGCTCGTATCAACCTCTGAGATTAAAGTGTCTGTGGTGGTCGACGAGAAGTACCTTGAGTTGGCAGTGCGGGTGTTGCATGAGGCGTTTGGATTAGCAGAGGCCTGAGCCATATAATTTGTAAGTCCACACCCACCAGAAGAGGTGGGTGTGGGATTGCTTTTATTTATACTGCTATTTCAATTCGCATTATGTTCAAAGCTGATATTGCTGGGCTTACTTAAAATGTTGCCACGAAGCGTGGTGTTGTTGACCGGATCACCAATCTTTTCACGGACAAAAGAATAAACTTTAATATCCGGCCCCGTCTTGGTGTTTTGAAATTTGTTATCTGTGACAGTTGTTCCGTCATCCTGAACTCTGATGCCGTTTTCATTATCCTGAAAGTAATTGTTGGTAATTTGGTTATTGCGTGCAATGTCACGATAGTATCTTTCATCATCCCTTTGATAGACGAGCGGGTCGCCACAGGTAAAGCCGGTAAGATCCCGGTCTGCACGTTCAGCTACCCACACACCGACTATTTCATTGAAGAACTGATTGTTATCAATGATGTTGTTGTTTGAGCCGTAGCGATGAGGGGAGGTGTATGGGTCTTCTACAAACTCCCAGCAGTTTTTGTATAGGTAGATACCACCATCTCCATTTTTACGGAAGATATTGTTAGCAATGTAATTATTGCTCGAGCTGTCGATAGCAATGCCTTCACGCATTGCGCCTTCAGTTCGCCGGCCATTACGGCGGAGTTTCTCCCGGTCATAAGAAGAAAAACCGTTGCCTTCAAAGACAGAGTTGGTGATTTCTGAATTCTCGACATCGGCGCCAAGATAAATGCCTGAGTTTCCGGATCCTAATATTTGCGTGTGTTTTACAGTTAATCCGGATATATAACGATTCACAAAAATGCCGTGCAGATGGGAATTAACCAGCTTCGAATTCAGTACACTAATGGTTGTGGGCGCAATAGCCTGTATTTGTGATTCAGGCATGCTGCCTTCTCTCAAGGCGAGCAAGGTATCTTTGGGTAATGGTATTTTAATTGTCATTGCATCCTCATAGTTGAGGATTTGGCATTGACGGATAGTAACATTGCTAATCCGCTCCGCTGCATTTTGTGAGCCTTGTATGACGATACCGTAGCGGGCCGGTGCTTCATCGGCTGTGTACTCTTCTCCATAGCGGTTTCGTTTGAGTTTTTTCATGCCATTGAAAACAGCCTGATTACAATCCAAAGTGACGTTGGGGCGGTCAATTTTTATCGTAACTTGTTCAAAGGAACAATTAGCAGGCAATGTCATCGACTCCCGCAGTACAACGGTCTGGTTTGGCTGCCAGTCAGGGCAGGCGGAGTTAGCTGTGGTTGGAAACTTGATCAGATAAGAATAATCTCTGTCTTCGAAGAGCTCATTCTCAATATTATTTTGGATTTCCTGACGATCCTCTTCAGTACAGGCTGACAAAAACAATAGTGTTAGTGCCGCAATTAAGCTAAATATTTTGAAATTCATTACTTTCCCCGGGTTTGCTGTGTCTTGTTAGATTTTAGTTGACCAGGGGGTAATTGATTGTGCCTTTTTAAGCCTCGGGTCTGCTATTCACCTAATATGGTGACAGTGAGTTTGCGGTGAAAATGGCCGGTGCGATGTTCATACAGGTAAATGCCCTGCCAGGTTCCTAATGAAGTACTGTCTTTGCTAACCGGTATGGTCAAACTGTCATTAGTCAGCACACAGCGGACATGGGCGGACATATCATCAGCACCTTCATAATCATGGCGGTATGCAGGATCACCATCCGGCACCAGACGCTGCATAATTGTTTCCAGGTCGGTTCTCACCGTTGGGTCAGCATTTTCAGTGATGATTAGTGAAGCACTGGTGTGGTGGATAAATACGGTGCAAATACCAGTTTTTATGCTGCTACGGTGTATGTGCTCTTTTACTGTGGCACTGATTTCGTATGTGCCTCTGCCGCGTGTTGGGTAGCTGAAAGTTTGCTGGTAAACCATGTGTTATCCGCTATAAGTATTGGAAATAGGTGTGCTGCGTACCTTATTGAAGGTTATGACAAATAATTCGCAGACTGTAAAGCCCGTGTGTTTTTTAGTTCGTCATTTCGGCTTATCAATAGAGCATATTTACGGTATGCTGAGGCGCGCACTGCATCTGGCCCGGATTATGGGGCGTACTTATTATCTGTCATTAAAAATACCAATCTGCATAGGGATGGATCCTGTGAAAAAACTGAATTTAATATTTTGTTTGTCAGCTTTATGTTGTCTGTTGTTGTCTGGTTTTTCTGTGGCTCATGCTTCGGTTTGGGACGCTGAAAATGAATGGGATGAGCAGTGGGAGAGGCGTTATCAGCTTTGGGTAAAAACTCAGTGGACGGATGATATTTTTATGAATCCGGCAAAGCCGGTTTATTATAAGTATGCTACAGATTGCTCTGATGCTTCATATGCTATGCGTTTGATTTTTGCTTATGAGCATAAGCTACCGTTTGTCGTCAATGATCCTGCGCGCCGTGGGAAGCTAATAACCAATAAAAAGTCTACCTGGGATGGTAAGGCCAATGGTATTCGGGTGCGTAAGTTTCTTGAATATATTGCTGACGTCACCAGTACTAAATCACTGGCTGATGATACTTATCCGGTTGCATTAAATGATATCAAGCCCGGTGATATTTATGTCGCGCCGGGTGTGCATTCATACCAGATTGTAAATGTGACTGATACCGGTATTGCTGAAGTCATGGCTTCGACTACTCCCAGAAAAGAGCGTTTCCTGCTGAGAACACCGTCGTTCCCGTTTTATGTGCCGGAAAGTAAAAAGCTGCATGATGGTTATCGACGTTTTAAAAGCCCGAAAAACATTCGTAAATCGGCCAAAAAACAGCCTGGTTACAGTGATGAACAGTTCAAACTGGCGAAGGATCTTGAGTTTGATTATGTGAAGTTTACTGATGTTATTGCTAAAAAGCTGGGAAGACGTGCAGAGCGGCCTGATGAAAAAACCACGCGTCTGTTATTAGCATTGTGTATGTATGCTAATGACCGTGCTGTTTATGTGTATGATGCTTTGTGGCACTTACAGGAAATACGCAAGAAGGGCCGTCAGTGTATGACTCGACGGGAATATGATGATCATTCGACCCCGGGGCGTGATAAACGTCTTGGATTATTCTTTAAGTCAGTACGTGGTCATATTGATCGTATCGGACGGTTTAACCCGCGTTCACGCCCTGCCCGTTGGGCGAAAGCAGTGTTTGCAGTTGATGAGCCACCAGCCTGGGAGCTGAAGCACCTGAATGATTTTTGTATGGTACAGATGACATTGGGTGAGGAGCTGTATATGAGTCTGCGTGAGCTGCGTCAGAACATGGAAGACAAACATTTAGTGTCTGATCCGCATGCGCCTTTACAATATCGTTGGGGTATTGTGAAAACTAAATTTGAAGGTGAATGTAAAACGTATTAGTCAGCGCTGTCATGGTCTGTCTTTACTATAAACCTTAACGTTTTGTAATGTCCTGATGCGTTATTGTTGCTGGGCAGTATTAGCGGGGGTGTGTTATGTTCCCCCAACGATGACTAACTGAATAACGGAAATGAAGATGAAAATAAAGACGATGGGCATCAGATCATTTTTTATGGCAGCAGTACTGACGTTTTTGTCTGGCCTGAATCCTCTGCTGGCTGAATCAGATGATGCTTTGTTTCAGCTGGATGACAAGGATTATCGGGTAGCTGATTTGCCCCCATTGTTAAAACAGGCTTTATATGATGCGGAGCTGAAGTTCTACAAGGAAAAGGCGGCTATCGTTGATGAAGCGCTGGCGGTAATGGAGATTGACAAGCGGGCACAGGAAAGTGGTAAAAGCAGCGAAGAGATGGCTGCTGAATTGTTTGCTGCAGAGCAGCCATCGGATGAAGCCGTTAATGCGTTTTATGAAGAAAATAAAGCGCGCATCAATCAGCCTCTGGATGCTATTAAGCCACAAATTATTCAGTTATTGGTTCAACAGACACAGGCTCAGAAGCAACAGGCCTTTTTGACTGAAATTAAAGAAAACAGTGTTTTCCAGCTATTGCTGAAGAAGCCTTTGGCCCCACTGACTGAAATTGATATCAATGGCTTTCCGTTTAAAGGGGGAGCTGAGGCTAAAGCCGTTTTGGTTGAGTTCGCTGATTATCAATGTCCTCATTGTAAGCGTGCTGGTGATGTTTTAAAGGAAGTGTCAGCAGAGTTTGGGGATGAACTGAAAGTTGTGTTTATGGATTACCCAATTAATCGTTCCGGTATCTCCCGTAAGATTGCTGAAGGTGCTGCGTGTGCGGCGCAGCAGGATAAGTTTTGGGAATATCATGATTTGGCGTTTTCGGATCAGCGGGCGCTGAAGAAGGACTCAGCACCTGGCTTTGCTGAGAAATTGGGGCTTGATCAGGAGGCCTTTGCAAAGTGTCTGGATTCTGATTACCCGGCAACGCAAGTGAAAAAAGGTGAAGAGCAGGGTAAACGCCTGGGTGTTAACAGTACGCCAACTTTGTTCCTGAATGGGCGTAAGTTGCACTTGCATGATCTTGAAGCAGATCTGCCCGCCGAAATTAAAAAGGCTCTCAGCGCAGCAAAATAAATGAGGTTGTTGGCGTGATAATGACGCTTGCCATTGCCAACTATCGCTCATTACTCAAACTCACCATACCATTGGGGCAGTTAACGGTAATCACCGGCCCCAATGGTACTGGTAAATCCAATCTCTATCGCGCCTTGCGTTTACTGGCAGAAACCGGTCAGGGCGGTGTAATCAATGCATTGGCTCGTGAGGGTGGTCTGGCCTCGACATTGTGGGCTGGCCCGGAAACACTTTCCCGCAGCATGCAAACAGGATTAGTACCGGTGCAAGGCACGGTACGTCAAAAGCGGGTTCGGTTGAAACTGGGGTTTGCCAGTGATGATTTTGGTTATTCTATTTCATTTGGTTTGCCTAAACCTTCGAATTCTGCTTTTTCTCTTGATCCTGAGATCAAACGTGAATGTATCTGGAGTGGTGAGTCATATCGTCCGGCCCGTGCATTAGTTGACCGGAATGGTGCTGCGGTGAAGATACGGAATGGCCGTCAATGGGAAGTTGTTGCCAGTAATATCCCGACCTTTGACAGTATTTTTACGCATCTTGCCGATCCCCGGCGTACACCGGAAATTTTTCAGTTAAGGGAACAGATCGCCAGTTGGCGATTTTACGATTACTTCCGCACTGACGCTGATGCGCCGGCAAGGCAGCCGCAGTTAGGTACCCGGACACCGGTATTGCATCATGACGGTCATGATCTGGCTGCGGCTTTACAGACGATTCGTGAAATTGGGGATCGCCATGCCCTGAATGAGGCGGTTGAAGATGCTTTTCCCGGCGCCTCTGTCAATGTTCAGATACATGATAATGGTCGTTTCTCACTGGAATTTTATCAACCCGGTTTGTTGCGCCCTCTGTCGGGAGCAGAGTTGTCGGATGGTACCTTGCGTTATTTGTTATTAATAGCCGCCTTATTAACACCCCGACCCCCTCCGCTGATGGTATTGAACGAGCCGGAAACCAGTTTACATCCTGACTTGCTACCGGCATTGGCGCGATTGATTATTCAGGCATCAAAACAAACCCAGGTTTGGGTTGTCTCCCATGCCGGGCGCTTGCTGAATGCACTACAGCAAGCAGAATTTTGTTATGCGGTAGCGTTGGAAAAGGAGCTGGGCCAGACAAGGTTGCAGGGGCTAAAAGTGCTGGATGAGCCATCCTGGCATTGGCCGGACAAGGAATGATAACAACAGCGGTGGTTTAGTGATTGCAATCTTGTATTAGATCTCTGCCAGTTGTACAGCTTCGGCCATGTCTACTGTCACCAGCCGGGATACACCTGGTTCCCGCATTGTTACCCCGATAAGATTATCAGCCAGTTCCATAGTGCGTTTGTTATGGGTGATAAAGATAAACTGTACCCGTTCTGCCATATCGCCTACCAAATCGCAGAAACGTCCGACATTTGCTTCATCCAGCGGTGCATCGACTTCGTCAAGCATGCAAAATGGTGCTGGGTTGAGTTCAAATATTGCAAAAACCAGTGCAACTGCTGTTAGTGCTTTTTCACCGCCGGACATTAAGTGAATACTGGAAATTCGTTTGCCCGGTGGGCGCGCCATAATTGCTACGCCTGTTGTCAGTAAATCATCACCGGTCATTTCCAGGTAGCATTCACCACCACCAAATAAACGTGGGAACATGGCTTTCAGGCGGCCATTAACATGATCAAAGGTTTCCCGGAAACGGGTGCGGGTTTCTCTGTCAATTTTGCGCATTGCGCTTTCCAGTGTTTCCAGCGCGGTTTCCAAATCTTCGTTCTGTGCATCCAGCCAGGTTTTGCGTTCACTTTGTTCCTGAAACTCCTCAATTGCCGCCAGATTGATGGCACCAAGGCGTTGAATGTTACGCTGAATACCAGCAAGCTGTTGTTGGAAAGTTTCAGTTGTATCTTTGTTAGTACTCTGCTCCAGCTCATTTAATAATGTGCCACTATCAAACTCAGTTTGAGTGAACTGTTCCTGCAGGGTTTGTAACCGAACCTGTATGGCCTGCCATTCCAGTTTGAGCTCTTCCTGCTGATCACGCATTGTTTCAGCGGTGCGCTCCGCAAGCACCCGTTCGCTGTCTTTGCTTCTTGTTTCATTATCCAGCGTTTGTACCCGCTGTCGTGCTTCACTCAAGCGTAATTCAATGCTTGCTCTCGTCTCAAGGGCCAGCGTTAGTTGTTCCTGCAAGTCTTCGTTCGGTGTTTCCTGTTCGGTAATTTGTAGCAGTAATTCATCTCGTTGTTGTTCAAGCATCTGCAGCTGGCTATTTACCCGTTCCAGCTGGCGCTGGCTATTTGTAAACTGATTGCGACACGTTTCAATGTCGAGTTTTAGCTGGTGTAATGCCTCTTGCCGCTCACGCGTTTCACTTCGGGCATTATCCCGGGCATATTGGTGCTCGTCTTTGTCCTGGGCCAGCTGTTCCCGGCTTTCTTCCAGTTCTTCCATCAATGCCAGTGCTATATTGCGCTGTTCAGTTGCCTGTTCGTGTTCTTGCTGCAAGCATTCGAGAGTGAGGTTGATTTCTTCCTGATCACGGGTAATTTGCTGCTGGCGGCTGGATAGCTGATGGATACGCTGCTGCAGTCCATCAAGTTGGCTGTTGGTGGCGGATTCTTCACGGTAGAGACGATTGGCTTCCTCCTGTATCTGTTGGTGCTGACTTTGCAGGAGGCTAATATTTTCTCTGAGTGTATCTACCTGTTCGGTTTTAGTGGCGAGATGACTTTCCAGCTCCTCAGCCTGTTGTTGTAGCTGGCGTATTTCTTTTTGGCGTTGCAGAATATTGCCGGAAGCATCTTGTTTGCGCGGCAGGCGTAACCAATGTTTTCCCAGCCAAATGCCTTCAGGTGTAATGGTGGATTCGGTAGCGCTGAGTTGGTGACGCTGAAGCAGAGCGTCTTCCAGCGTATCAGCACAGTAAATATTAGTGAGTTGGGATTTTAGGTTTT
>JBMZDK010000004.1:0-41184 GCA_049614265.1 Thiolinea sp. | reverse complement strand
GCAATCACTTTAAAATGCTTTTGTAATGCCTTGTCCACATCATCATTCGCTGTAACATCAGCTTTCAACAGCACAAAGTCATCCAGCGCCCGCCGCACCGCCGGATCAGGAAAAGTATTTTTTTCCATATCCTTACAATACACACACCAGTCAGCATAAAAATCAAGCATAATTGGCTTCCCTTTCGCCTGATCAATTGCCTGTTGTAACTCATCCAATCCTTTTACCATGCGAAAAGGCAGCTTTTGCACACTAGCACCAGCAGCACCATTCATTATTCCTTTCAAGGGCTGGAACACATCGTTACCACCGGTTGCCGCCCCTACCATGAGTAATGCACCATGAATTAACAGCATAATGCCCAGGCCTTTCCATAGTTTTGTCCAGCCGCTGACAGCTTCCGACAATGTACTTAAAGCCCCCATGAAAATCGCTGAAATGATCAGTAATGCTGCCCATAACAACATCACCAGCCACATTGGCAGTACACGCTCTAACATCCAGATTGCCACTGCTAATAACATAACGCCAAAGACGGCTTTAACACCTTCCATCCACTGCCCGGCACGCGGCAATACTTTACCCGCCAGCGTTCCAATAATCAGCAGGGGAATTCCCATGCCAATGCTCAAAGCAAACAGTGCCATACCACCTAATACCGCATCACCGGTCATTCCAATGTAAATCAATGCACCGGCTAAAGGTGCTGCTACACATGGCCCCACGATCAGCGCAGATAAAATCCCCATAACTGCAACACCGATGAATGAACCACCTGCCTGGCGGTTGCTGAATTCATTCAAACGAGACTGCATACTCGCGGGAATCTGCAGCTCGTAAAAACCAAACATTGACAGGGCTAACAACACAAAAATTGCGCTGAAAATACCCAATGCCCAGGGGTTCTGTAACGCTGCCTGCAGATTGCTGCCAAACAAGCCAGCCAAAACACCGGCAATGGTATAAGTCAGCGCCATTGCTAACACATAAACCAATGACAGCATGAAGGCTTTACGGGGAGTAATATTCTTCTGTCCGGCGATGATTCCGGACAAAATAGGTACCATAGGAAAAACACAGGGGGTAAACGACAATAACAGACCAAACCCCAGAAATGACAGCAAAATCAGGGGGGTATTATCACCCGACATCATACTGGCAATCTGATCTTGCTCAGAGAGCATTACATCAGAGGTTTTGGTAGCAGCACCGTTTGCCTGACCAGATTTTGTTTGTTTAACAGCAGAAGTTGGAGCATTAAAGTCCACACTCTCAGGATCAATTTCTGCCAACTCAATCATTTCTGTCGATGTATTCTCTGCCGCAGCAGGCAGGGAGGCTTTGACTACTCTGCTTTCAGGCGGATAACAAATTCCCAGAGATTCCATGCACCCCTGCCAGGTAACTTTTGCCACCAGTTCAGTCGCATCCGGCGTACTGCGCGTAATTGGCACAACAACTTCAGCAAATTTATACAGCGCTTCAATTTTGCCAAACAGCGGGTCTTCCTTTACTTTCCCGGCAGGCAACTCTGGTTCACCTGTGCTCAGGCCAGAACCTGGGAGCAAAGTGATTTTAAATTTATCACGATAAAGGTAGTAATCCGGCGGCATCGTCCAATTCAGGGTTAACTTGTCACCTTTATAAGTTGGTGTGCCAAATACAAAAGCCTCGGTCACATCCAGTGGCTCACCACTGGCTACTTCCCCACCAGTAAGGGATTTCAAACCACCAAACAGAGAATCATCGGCCGTCACTGCCTGTAGTGGCAGCAACAAAAGAGATAAAAACAAAAAAAGTCGTATTACAATTCGCATTATTATGTCGTCACTTCGCCTTACGGCATTTTATTCCGCTAAATTAATCGTCACACCAGCAGCCAATAGTTCTTCGCGCCGACGTTGTGAGTAACTTCGATAATCTTCTTTTTTATAATGGCCACCTGCGATATAACGCAGACCTTCCTTAAAATGAAAACTGTATAACAAACTATCACTACGCCTTACCAGTTTTCCCTCATCATAAATCACCACACCAGGCCGATAGGTCATTTTCAACTCATCCGCCAGCGCTTTTGCCGTAGTTTTATTTCCTGCCGGATCAACAATTTCGGTGTCTGTATCTGTATCCAACCGAACCACGGTGTAAGGTTTGATTTCTGTTTGCACATCCTGATGCGCCAACAATTTTTCGTGAAACTCATCACAGTCATAACAACTGCCATCTTCAAACACCAACATCAAAGGCCCGGCAACAGCCGACAAATCTGTAATGTTTGTAAACAGGGGATTATCCCGCAGTTGATAGATATTACGTTCCAGGTGTTTATCCAGATGCTCACTCAGCGAACGCTTCTCATATCCTTTACTACTCACATAATTCAAAATGTGCTGAAAACGCTTTGGTGCGCGATAGCCATCCACCCGAACGACTGAATTATTTTCGCTATCAAGAAACATAATCGCCGGTGTTGCCCGCACCTGTAAGTGCTCAGCTAATTCTTTTTCCAGTACAGAGATTTCTTCGTTAAAAGCGATTTCACGATCTCCCCTGACATTAACGGCAATGACGTCGAAATGCTCCCGGATGTAGCCCTGCAGAGGCTCTGCTTCGAAAGACTCAGTGAGCATACGGTCACAATAGGGGCAATCATTCAGTTGGAAAAACAGCATGACATGACGGTTTTCAGCACTGGCTTCTTCCACATCCTCACTGATATCCAAAAAGCTTTCTTTAAACCAATCCGGAGCTGCATGCGGCACACCCCCAATCAACTTCCCACGCTCAGCTGCCTGCAGGCTGCTGCCCCATGACAGTGAAATGAGAAAGATAAACAACAGGAAAAATAAAGAAGACAGGCTTTTCGATAACCTGCGAACACCTTGAAGATTATTCATGACATTCCCTCTGAACCGGTTTGCAAACACCTACACCCTAGCGCAAGCCCTACCCAAATGGAATATCCCTAAAATTACATATAGTACAGGTGAGCAGTACGGTACTAATTATCAACTGCCCAAAAACACGCTAGCTCAAGCAGCAGACAACGCAAGGTCTCTGCAAACTTTTAGGTATTTCACTAAATCATGACACGCCAATAACAACATCACGAATCTGCTGCTCGGCCAAACCAGCCAGTGTTTTCCGGGTATGCTCCTGATAATCAGCCACGGCAATCGGTGTCATATAATGGATTTCCATGTGTAACGTTCTCTCCCCCAGAAAGCCCAGTAAATTGCTGAATAAACTCATCTCATCAATGTAAGGAACTTTGTCACACACTTCATCAGCTGCATTACGATAACGAATAGCTACAGGCTGTATTGGCACTCCGGCTTCTAACGCTGTTGAAAACAAACGGGCATGAAAAGGCAACACATCACGCCCGTTACTTGTCGTACCCTCAGGGAAGATCAACACTACATCACCTTCATTCAGGCTATCACTGATACTTGCAGCTGCCTGCCGGGCAGCACCCTGCTTGCCACGTTCAATATAAAGCGTACCAGCACGACTGGCGAGCCAGCCAATGACCGGCCAGTTTTTCACTTCATACTTAGACAGGAAACGTACAAACGAATAACCACCCAGCAAAGGTATATCCAGCCACGACACATGATTTGCCACCATTAACACCCCGGAACGTGCTGGCTCACCTTTTACCGTTACTCTGCCACCCAGAATCCGGACAATAATCCGCAACCACCACTCAACGAGTGTTTGCCACGAATTAACCGGCAACAGAGGCTGAATTATAGCGAAGGCAATACCAAGCAAAACATGACTTAACAACAAGAAAAAACGTGTAGCAGCACGAATCAGTTTCATTACCCATCTTCCGTACATTAACAATCATGGAAATCGCCTGTACCTAACAACCGTTGTAAAAAGCTCTCAGGCAGCCAACATTCACCATACTTCGTTACCTATCTTTTCACACAGCTTCGTACGCAACGGTTAACAACGCACAAATCCGTTGTGACTTATTTCACAGACAAAAAGATATTCCCGGAAATACCCTCCACCCCACCACCTAATCGATACCGGGTTCATAGGACAATATTCAGGCAGCACAAGCAAGCGTATAGTGATTAATAGTCGCGTAGAGCTTATGAACCTCAAAAGGCTTCGTCAAGAAATCGTTCATCCCCGCATCAATACAGGACTGACGATCGCTTTCCAGGGCACTCGCAGTCAGAGCAATAACCGGAATATCATTGCCACGTTTACGCAATTCACGGGTTGCTGTTAGCCCATCCATCACCGGCATCTGGCAGTCCATCAATACAAGATCAAACGGATTCTCCTGTTCCAGCAGCTGCAATGCTTCCAGTCCATTATTAGCAATGCTTACCAGACAGCCTGCCTTCTCCAGTGTCCGGCCTGCTACCTTCTGATTAATCAGATTATCTTCCACCAGTAAAATATGAATATTTTCCGTTACAGGTGCAGCTGTTTCCTCATTTTGCCTGCCTTTTGTCTGCTGCTGATACTCGGCTTCAGTAATAAAATCAGGTTGCAGGTAGACGCTGAACTGAGATCCAACACCGGCAACACTTTCTGCTCCCACTCGCCCATTCATTAAACCAGCCAGCTTTTTAGAAATAACCAGCCCCAATCCGGTACCGCCAAACTTCCTGCTTATACCATCATGTACCTGAGAGAAATCTTTAAATAACTTAGACATATCATCAGGTTGAATACCAATTCCAGAGTCAGCGACAGTGAACTGCAATTCCCCGGAGTCACTCAGGCATGCACATAACTTTATCTGCCCCTTGTCAGTAAATTTCAAAGCATTATTCAGATAATTGCTTAAAATTTGCCGGATTCTGATTTCATCCGCATGTACATAAACTTCTCTGACCGCCTCACTATCCACAGCAAATTCAATGCCTTTGGCTGTAATTAAAGGACGATAAACCGTCGCTATTTCTTCAACCAAGGCATAAATACTGCCCGGAACCGGGTTTATCTGAAACTTCCCGGCCTCAATTTTTGAATAATCTAAAATATCATTGATAACAGTTAATAAAAGTTCTGATGAAGTCTGCGCAATATTAACCTGCTCAACATCATCGGAGCTAAGTTTGCGCTTATCCAGCAAACTCAGCGCTCCGGTAATACCATTTATTGGCGTACGAATCTCGTGACTCATGACAGCAAGAAACTCAGACTTTGCCTTGCTGGCAGCCAACGCCCGTTCACGCTCCAGAGTCAATGCAGTTTCACGCCTGCGTATACTTTGCTGCATCAAGTGAATCGAATGATAAAGCCGATCAATCTCATCACCTTGCGGATTATAGGCAGGCATATTCATTTCACGATGGTGCGCAATAATGGCAGCAATATCGCTGGCATCTTCCAGTGACCGTGCAATATGAAAACCCAGTATCAACGCCACAATTGTACTGATGACAATACACAGCCAGGTTATAATAAGGTTGTTCAACTGCGCATCTTCTATAGCCCGGGTATTCCTGCTTATGTCATAAACAAAACGTGCTGTCCCAACCTTATTTCCACTAATGCTTAAAGCATCCTGTACCGTGATAAATGAATAATCACCAACTGTGAATACGCCCCCTAACCGCGTTTGCCTCTGACTATTGAAATGTTGGTCTGACAACTGGTCAAGCTCATGTTGCACCGTCTTATATTTCTGATTATTGACCATTAATAAACGATTGCGATCAGTAGCAAAAAACTCAAATTTAACCAACCCTTCCTTATTCACAAAACGCTGTGACACAACACGAGCTGTTGATAAATCAGACTGAGACAAAGGATTCACCAGCATTTCCAGTAACAAACCGGTAGCAAGCGTCGTTTTTTCTGCAAATTGCCTGGTGGATTCCTGCTGCAAAACACTGGAATTAAAAACAATTATTCCCAGCAGGCATATTGCTTCCAAGCTGATGAATATTACTGCAAACCTGAAGCGAAAAGATTTCGCTCTGCTATACGTTGATATATTTTCGTGGAGGTCAGCCAATTGATTTTCCCACATTTTATTATTATGCCTGATGTAGGTGACCTGCCGAAAAACGATAGATAGTCCAACTACCAGCCCAAAGGCAGTTCTAATCGAATAACGTTAGCGCAAGTTCATAACACATAGACTGAGAGAATAAATGCCCACAAGCCAGAGGCAATCATTATTTTTATTTATTGAGTAAGCACGTGCGCAAACGTTTTCAGATACTTCAGAGCCTTTATTTCATAAACCAGCAGGCTCTACATATTTGCAAACTTTTCCACACTGTTTAAGCATATTACAGAGGAGTAAGAATCATCGTAAGTAGTCTGGAGTTACAAATCAAAAGTAACGGTTACAAAAATACTATTTATTATTGGAAACCGGTATCTAAAAAGGCCCGGCAAACATCGCTCACAACCTCTGCAGGCATACTTCCATACTTAATTTTTCTGATCTGTTTGCCGACAACTTACGTATAAACTTCATATACGAAGTACGTGCGCAAAGGCTTTCAGGGGTTTTGAAACCCTTGATCTGTTAGCTGACCGGCTTTGAGCATATTGAAAACATTTGCCGCACTGCTTATTGTAAACAGATGTTATTAGGGCAGGACTAACCCTGTCAGGTTTTGCGGGCCAGCTCTTCTGCCACAGCCCGGCAGCCAGCTTCAGTGTCCAGCAAGGTCTTCTGCAACTCATTCAGTTGCGCATCCTGGTTTGTCAGTTGTTGCTCCAGTTGCCGAACATGACGGGTAGTTGTTTCCATCGCCGTACGCTCTGTTCGCAGCAGGGTTTGCTCCTGCTGTAATTCAGCTGATTGCTTATTGCCAGCTTTCAGTTTTTCCTGTGCTGCACGCAATGCCGCATTTGAATCCGCCAGCTGCTGACGTGCCTGATTTAGCTGTTGCCGGAGATTTAACAACTCGGTATCAGGTTCAGCCTTGAGTGCACAGGCCGCAGCGATTTCAGATTGCGCACTGACGTTTTCTGCCATTTTTGCTTTTGCAGCAGCCAGCGCATCATTAAAGGTTTGGGAAACGTCCTGACCACAGCCAGACACTAACGCGGCTGATAAAAACATCAGCCCGGATTTGGCAAATTTCATGGGGTTTGACTCTTGTTATTTTTCTAACACCCCACCATCTTACACCGCAAAACCCAAACAACAGAATACAACTGATTACCGGCTCATCATTTGTGCAATTTTTTTGGTATTAGGCTGCATGACAACACCCTTTTCTGTCACAAGCGCATCCACCAGTTTAGCCGGGGTAACATCAAAAGCCGGATTCCAGGCATTAACATAAGGCGCTGCGATTTTTTGTCCATTATGCGTCAACACTTCATCCTGGTGACGCTGTTCAATCTCAATACCTGCACCATCAGCAGTGTCCATATCAACCGTTGAAGTTGGCGCCACCACCATAAATTTTACGTTATGAAAACGGGCATTTACCGCCAGGCTATAAGTGCCGATCTTATTTGCCACATCACCATTTGCGGCAATCCGGTCCGAACCAACCACAGCCCACGCCACCCCACCCTGTTTCATCAGATGCGCGGCAGCGCCATCACATAACAGGCTAACCGGAATCCTGTCTTTCTGTAACTCCCATGCGGTAAGGCGTGCCCCCTGCCACCATGGGCGGGTTTCATCAGCATAAACATGCTCGATGCGTTTTCTTCTGAAAGCACTACGAATCACCCCCAACGCTGTACCATAGCCACCTGTCGCCAGAGAACCGGTATTACAATGTGTAATCACGCCATGAGATGGCTCGATTAATTCACTGCCCAGCCGCCCCATTTCGATATTAGCTGCGATATCTTCCTGGTGAATACGCTGCGCCAGCGCCAGTAGTTTACCAATCGGATCATCTGCATCATCCACTCTGGCAATCTCGTCACTCATCCGCTGTAAAGCCCATTGCAGGTTAACAGCTGTCGGTCGCGCCTGCGCAAGAAGGCCCTGATCGGCTTTAATGCGTTGTCGCCATTCCTGAGGGTATTGCTTGAAAAACTTGCGTGCAGCTAACACCATGCCGTAGGCTGCAGTAATACCAATCGCAGGTGCACCCCGAACGACCATATTACGAATTGCTTCTGCAATATCATCAGCATGATAAAGCTGAATATAATGTTCAGCATGTGGTAACTTGCGCTGATCAAGCAGGACAAGGTGATTATCTTCCCATGCGACTGCTCTGATCGAATCGTGCTGGTTCATAACGCTTGAAGGCATCTGTATTTACTCTTTAGACAAATAATATACAACACTCCTATGAAAATTGAATCATTAATTAGCGCTTCATGGATTTTAACGGTTGATGAGAATAACCGTACGCTTGAGGATCATGCTGTTGCTATAGATAACGGCAATATCCTTGATATTTTACCAATCACTGAAGCTCAGCAAAAATACCAGCCGGAACATACTCTTGACCTCAACGGACAGGTGTTATTACCCGGATTTATAAATGCCCATACTCATGCTGCAATGGCACTGCTTAAAGGGCTGGCGGATGACTTGCCGCTGATGGAATGGCTGGAACAACATATCTGGCCCGCAGAAGGCCGGTTGGCTGACAGTGAATTTGTCTATGATGGCACCCTGCTCGCCATTGCAGAAATGATTCGCTCCGGCACCACCTGCTTCAATGATATGTACTTTTTTCCTGATGCAGCGGGTAAAGCGGTGGAAACAGCGGGCATACGGGCCACATTGGGCATGATAATGCTCGACTTTCCAACCGCCTATGCGGATTCTCCGGCAAGCTATCTGGAAAAAGGGCTGGCATTGCAGGCCAATTACGCCAATCACCCCCTGATCAATGCTATTTTCGCACCACATGCCCCATACACGGTATCGGATGAACCGCTTGAAGGTATCCGCGAACAGGCTTCTGCACTGGATATCCCAATCCACATGCATGTGCATGAGACGGCTTTTGAAGTCATGCAGGCCAGCGAGCAATCCGGCGAACGCCCACTGGCGAGACTGGCCCGCCTTGGCTTGCTAGATCAGCACTTCCTTGCTGTCCACCTGACACAACTGGAAGACGACGAAATTAGCTTACTGGCAAATAAAAACACGCACGTCATTCATTGTCCTGAGTCCAATCTGAAACTGGCCAGTGGCTTCTGCCCGGTGGCCAAATTACTCGCAGCCGGGGTTAATGTCGCACTGGGTACTGATGGCAATGCCAGTAATAATGACCTTGATATGCTCGGGGAAATGCGAACAGCAGCACTGCTGGCAAAAGGCGTGGCCGCTGATGCTACAGCAGTACCGGCAGCACAGGCATTGCGCATGGCAACCATTAATGGTGCAAAGGCACTTGGAATTGATCAGCATACCGGCTCACTTGAAATTGGCAAGGCGGCTGATATGATTGCCATCGATTTCAATGACCTGGAATCACAACCACTGTTTGACCCGGTATCGCATCTGGTTTACTGCACCAGCCGTAATCAGATTACACACAGTTGGGTTAATGGTCGTATTTTGCTGGAACAGCGTCGCCTGACTACTCTGGATGAAGCTGCCCTGGTCAGCAATGCACGCTCATGGTGTGGGAAAGTAAAACCTGCAGCAGCATGACTAAGTGCTGCTAATGGCAAAGACAAACATGTCAGAGAGAAAACAATATGACAGCTGATACTGTAACGACCGGTAACCCGGTTAGTGACAGGCAAAATGTTGACCCCAATGAGATTCGCAAATTTGAACAAATTGCCCATCGCTGGTGGGACAAAGACAGTGAGTTTAAACCACTGCATGCCATTAACCCCCTACGCTTAAATTACATTGATGAGCGTGCCGGTTTAGCGGGTAGAACTGTCTTAGATGTTGGATGTGGCGGCGGTATTCTGGCCGAAAGCATGGCGCACAGGCAAGCTACCGTCACGGGTATCGATCTCGGCGAAACACCGCTTTCTGTAGCAGAATTACATGCCCTGGAATCCGGTATAGAAATGGATTATCGCCGGATTAGTGCCGAAGAGCTGGCATTAGATATGCCGGAGCACTTTGATATCGTAACCTGCATGGAAATGCTTGAGCATGTACCCGACCCTGCGTCTGTGATTCAGGCCTGTACAACACTGGTGAAACCGGGTGGACACGTCTTCTTTTCCACCATTAACCGCAACCCCAAGGCCTTTATGCTTGCCATTGTGGGCGCGGAGTACATTATGAATATGTTGCCAAAAGGTACGCATGAATACAGCAAATTCATCCGCCCCTCAGAACTGGAAACTGCCGCCCGTAATAACGGACTGGAACTGAGAAATATCAGTGGTTTAAGCTATAATCCAATATTCCAGCATTATCGCATCGGAAATGACATAGATATAAATTATATGATGCATTTTACCAGGGAAATTTAAACCATGGCTGTCGCAAAAACAATAATAGCCCCTTTACTGGCGCTTACCCTCTTGTCTGCCTGCTCTGTTAGCTATAACAATGTTAACTTACTGGCTGATGGACGTCCGCAAATGAAAGTAATGACGCCTAAAGTTGAAAAAGGCGTTCGTGAACTGGCTGGTGCGCTACTCGCACTCGGGCCAAATATTAAACGTTCTGAAGCCATAGAAGTGGCGCATGATGCATACACTTACCCATTGTATCTGGCAGACAAATGGGATCTGACCTGGCCCCCCATGTATCATAATACCCTGCGCAACTCCGGTGCACGTAAATGGGGGCTTTGTACTGACTGGGCCAAAGCCATGATCGACCACATGCGCAAAAAGCACCTGAAAACCATGGACCTCTATTGGGGCGTTGCTTTTAAGGGCGATCCATGGCGTGAGCACAGCACACTTGTAGTAACCGCCAAAGGTAAGCCCTTCGACACCGGTATTATTCTTGACCCGTGGCGTAACTCCGGCAAATTATATTGGCTACACCATGTTAATGACCCGACTTACGTTTGGAAATACCATGCCGGCCCCTTTGGCCCTCTACCCAGATCAGGTAACAAAGTGCAGCGAATCGTTAAATAACCCCAAATATAATCAGGTATTACTTTACTGACGGATCTACTCCATCAGGAATATTCGCAAGCCCTTATATTATCGCTTTATAATGTCTCCCGGTAACAATCTCCCTGTGCGCATTATCCACAGGGTCAATTTGATGAATGGCAATCCTTCATCGCCAGGGGAGAGAGAATGCGCATACGCCTGAAGACTAAATGGAATAAACAGGAACGCGACGTATCATTGGAAGATACTGTGAGTGTTCTGGCATTTAATGCCTGGAAAATTGGCATGCAAACTCTGCTGGAAATTGAGAATGAGAATTTCCAGACTGATACCCAAATGCAACGGGTTGCCATAATGGAAGAAATTATGGCATTTAAGGTACATATTCTTGACCGTATTGCTTACGACCTGATGGATGATACCGACCGTTCACAATTGATCAGCACTTTTGCAGTCAAACTTGCTGATCATATTCAGGATAATGCCCGCGATTTTTCCGGCCCGGGTGATTACCGGAACCCATTCATTAATAAACTAAACCAACGTATGGCAGATTATGCTGATACGACCTGGGGCAAGATCGGACAGGAACCCGGCTTTTCAATGAGTCTGACTTTTGGTAATTTTATCGCTGACTCACTTGGCCCACGAGACCGGAAGTGGGTTCTGGACTATATCCAACGCGTCCTGATGCCGGAAATGTTGACCACCTATAAAAAAGTACTGGGCCGCTTGGGTTTTCTCGAACCTGAAAGTTAGCAAAAAGATCTTACAGGTTCCTTCAGGCACTGCAACTATATCCCTCCTCACCACAGGCTTGTGTCACGCAAATAATTCTCACGTGTTTACTGCTTAATAACCGGTTTCATGCACCCTGCAAACACAGGTACAATGCGATTCTTTTGCACCTGCACCCAGGAGATAATAATGAAATTTTTTGTAGATACCGGCGATATTAATGAAATCCGTGAACTCTGTGACACCGGACTGGTTGATGGTGTAACCACAAATCCTTCGCTGGTAGCCAGTTCTGGTAAAGACTTCAAAGACCTGATTGCGGATATCTGTGAATTGACACCCGGCCATGTCAGCGCTGAAGTACTGGCTACCGATTGCGACACCATGCTGAAAGAAGCCGAAATATTAAGAAATATTGCGGATAATGTCTGTATCAAACTGCCTCTGACACAAGATGGCCTCAAAGCCTGCAAAGTATTATCTGATAATGGCGTTGCAACCAATGTTACCCTTTGTTTCAGTGCATTACAGGCTTTATTAGCGGCTAAAGCCGGAGCGACTTATGTTTCTCCGTTTATCGGTCGTTTAGACGATATTGGTCAAAATGGCGGCGATCTGATTGCTGATATTGTAACAATTTACGATAACTACCAGGATCTCAATACCCAAATTCTGGCAGCCTCCATCCGCGGCCCACAGCACGTATTAGATGCTGCTTTATCCGGTGCGCACGTCGCCACCCTGCCCCCTAAGGTTTTACGCCAAATGTCTCAACACCCGTTAACTGATAAAGGTTTGGCCGGCTTCATGAAAGACTGGGAAAAAACCGGTCAGAGCTTACTGTAATGACTGTAACGCTTGATCTCGGTTTTACCCGCAGTCAGTTTCCGGCCTTCAGCGAACCTTCGCTGGCCGGACAGGCACACTTTGAAAATGCTGGTGGCTCCTATGCCTGCCAGCAGGTAATCAACCGCCTGACAAACTATTACCGTCAAACCAAAATTCAACCTTATTATCCTTCACCGGCATCCAGCAAGGCCGGACAACAGATGGATCAGGCATATATCCGTTTGGCGGAATACCTGAATGTTAGCCCGCAGGAAGTGCATATCGGGCCATCAACTTCGCAAAACACCGCAACGCTGGCACATGCATTCCGCAAAGTTCTGCAACCTGGTGATGAAATCATCGTCACCAATCAGGATCATGAGGCTAATACCGGGGTCTGGCGACAGTTAGCAAATGCCGGGATGGTAATAAAAGAGTGGCAGATTTCCCCTGACACCGGTGAGCTGGATGTCACGCAGCTTGATGAGCTGATTAATGATAAAACCCGCCTTCTGACCCTGCCACATTGCTCTAATGTAATTGGTCAAATCAACCCGGTAACCGACATTTGCCGTAAAGCTAAATCAGCCGGGGTTATGACTGTTGTGGATGGCGTGTCTTACGCAGGACATGGTTTGCCGGACATTGATGCGATGGGCGCTGATATTTACCTGTTTTCATTGTATAAAGTGTACGGCCCACATCAGGGTGTGATGACTATTCGCCGCTCAGCGGCAGAATTTCTCGGCAATCAGGGGCACTTTTTTAATGCTGATGCTGATCACATTCATTACCACTTTGTTCCTGCCGGGCCAGACCATGCTCAGGTCGCAGCCTGTAACGGAGTAGCCGAATATTTCGATGCTCTGTACCAGCATCACTTTAAGCCGGAAGCCAATGCAGCAATAAATACCCGCGCACGTGCGACGCTGGTTGCAGAATTAATGCATGAAGCAGAAAAAAAGCTCATGCCCCCATTACTGGACTTCCTTGAGCAACGTGCTGGTGTGCGTTTAATCGGGCCTAAAACGGCTGAACACCGTGCCCCAACCATCTCGATAGCACCCGCAAAACAAGATCCGCAACAATTATGTGAGGCACTGAGTCAGCACGGCATTATGGCCGGTTCCGGCCACTTCTATGCTTACCGTGCTGTGGAAGCATTAGGAGAAAGTACAACCACCGGTGTTTTACGCCTCTCTTTTGTGCACTACACCAGCCCTGATGAGATACAACAGCTGATCGAAGCCCTGGATCAGGTACTGGATTAAAAAATTGATTCGATGTCCCATTGTATTAACCGGAAGGCAGAGATCAAATCTGTCTTCCGGTCATATACAGCCCTAACGACGATAGCGCTGCAACATCTGAATCATCGCCCGGTTACGGGTAGCCTGCGCAATATCAAACACGCTTTTTCCATCACGGGTACGGGCATGTACCGGTGAGCCAAGCTGCAGTAAATACTGGGCAGCCCCAACATGACCAAACCTTACAGCATGGTGTAAGGGAAACCAGCCATTCACTGTTGAAATATTATGTCGGCCACCCTTGCTGCGCAGGAATTGCATGACACCTACCTGCCCTCTGGCCGCTGCCGCATGCATTGGGGTTTCACGAAAACGATTCGCGAAATTGACATTCGCACCTTGTTTAATCAGGTTAGCTACATTCTGAGATTGTCCGGCCCGGGCTGCATAAAATAAGGCTTCATGTTTACTGGTTGCAGCCTGAAGAGAGATGGGGAGTAACAGTAGCGCACTGAGAACGGTTGCTACGATATAAGTTTGCTTTTTCATATTATATGTCCATTAGAATTATCATTAACATTCAGTGTAGGACTTGTTTTCAATGTGAAGATGAAAAGCCACAATTTTTTCAGGGTAAGTGGTTTAAAACCGCAAAAAAACGCTGGCATAAGGCCGTATTAAGGCGTATAAAGCGCAAAATTTTTATTACTGTTAAGCAACATGATCAGAGTTTTCAACCAAGAAACCTGTTCAGATGACAGAAACTGTAGCAATCAGAACGCTGATAACTTTTACATGCGTACTTAGTTAATTAATAACAATACCCGGAGTCAAGGATATGTTAACAGTATTGCGCAGCAGCTGGGCTTTAATGCTTGGTATCTTGCTGATCATGGTAGGCAACGGCCTGCAGGGCACTTTGCTGGGGGTACGTGGCTCGCTGGAAAATATCGATCCGGGCTGGATGGGTATGGTCATGTCGGCCTATTTCATTGGTTTTTTAGGCGGCTCCAAAGTTACCCCTCTGTTATTACAGCGCGTAGGACATGTCAGGGTATTTGCAGCTTTAGGTTCACTGGTTTCCGCCGCTTTCATTCTTTATGCTGTCTACGTCAACCCAGTTTTCTGGTGGGTATTACGCCTGATTGTCGGCTTCTGTTTATCCGGTCTTTATGTGGTAGCAGAAAGCTGGATTAATGACAGCACAACTACCGAAAACCGTGGCCAGGCTTTATCGCTATATACACTGATTCAGATGGCCGGTATTGTAATTGGGCAGTTGCTTCTAAACATTTCCGACCCCGGTGGCTATGGGCTTTTCGTCCTGATCTCAGTGCTGGTTTCAATCTCCTTTGCCCCTATTTTATTGTCGGCCAGCCCTGCTCCCGTTTTTCAAACCTCCAAACCAATGAGTTTGCGTGAATTAATGCATGCCTCGCCCCTGGGCTGTGTTGGAATATTTTTATTAGGCGGTATCTTCTCAGCATTATTTGGCATGGCTTCCATTTATGCAGCAGAACGGGGGTTTTCGGTACTTGAAATTTCCTGGTTTACGATGGCTATTTATGCTGGTGGCATGCTATTCCAGTTCCCTATTGGCTGGCTGTCTGACCGTATGGATCGTCGTATATTGATCATCATTATTACAGCATTGGGAACCGTCAGTGCTTTACTCGGTATGACTATTGGTGACTCAGTCTGGGTTTTAATTGGTATTGCATTATTAATCGGCGGCACGACCAATCCGCTCTATCCCCTGTTGCTTGCTTACACCAATGACCACCTTGAATATGAGCAAATGCCTTCTGCTTCAGGTGGCCTGATTTTCATTAATGGTGTCGGCGCAATGGGAGGCCCGATTCTGGTCGGTTATTTAATTCAATTAAGTGGCCCGGAAGGTTTTTTCCTGTTTATAGCCCTGTTATCCGGCCTGATATGCGCTTATAGTCTTTACCGGATGACACAAACTGAGGCGATTGCTGTGGAAGACACCGGTTCTTATGTACCTCTGTACAGTGCATCAACTCAGGTAGCCTCTGAACTGGCGATTGAGTATCAGGAAGAAGTCGATAGCAACGAAGAACAAAGCATGCAGGAACCAGAACAACCCGCAGTTACAACTAAGCCACCGGGGCAATAGTTGAGCACTTACATACCACCACCTGATAATGGACTGGATATTGTTCTTGCAGATGAACATCTGCTGATTATTAACAAACCAGCAGGCCTGTTATCTGTGCCGGGTCGTGGCCCGGAAAAACAGGACTGCCTGATTAGCCGGGTACAGCGTGAATACCCGGCTGCACTGACTGTACACCGTCTGGATATGAGCACATCAGGATTAATGGTTCTCGCCTTAGGCAAAACGATGGAGCGGGCACTAAGCATCTTGTTTCAGCAACGTAAGGTGCTGAAACGCTATATCGCTGTGGTGAGCGGCATACCTGAACCGCACAAAGGCGACATTGATCTGCCGTTAATTACCGACTGGCCAAACCGCCCCCGGCAGATGGTAAGCTATGAACATGGCAAACCCTCACAGACCCGTTTTCAGGTCTTAAACCATCATGCCGGTAACAACACCAGTCGGGTTGAATTGAAACCGCTCACCGGACGCACCCACCAGCTCAGGGTGCATATGATGAGTGTGGGGCATTCCATATTGGGCGACGAATTTTACGCATCACCTGAAGTATTTGCACAAGCCGACCGCTTGTTGCTACATGCAGCTTATTTAGAGTTTACCCATCCGGTTACCGGTATAACCATCAACGCTGAAAGCCCGGCTCCATTCTGAACGACCGTCTTCCTGTCTGCGCAAATCTCAGCGCAAACGAACCCCATCCGACCCAAATAAAAAGGCATTGCCTGAGTTAAAGCCCAAACTAACCTCAGACTTTGGGTGTACGTTACGCCCCTGCTTCGCTTCAAGCACCACATTTTCATTACTGCCTGCGCCATGAGCATACAAAAAAGAAGTGCCGCCAAGGTGCTCTGCAACATCAACCTGCAAATCCAGCATTACCTCAGCCTGCTCATGAAAATGCTCAGGCCTGACGCCCAACTTGAAACCACTACCGGCCTGCGGAGCGCTCTGTAACATAAGGTCAAATTCAATATTGCCCTGTTTAGGCAGACGAATTCGCACACCCTCGCCCGTCTTTGTCACTACCTCAGCATCAAAGAAATTCATCCCCGGTGAACCGATAAAACCGGCAACGAATAAATTGTCCGGGTTATCATACAATTCCAGTGGTGAGCCGACCTGTTCAATATAGCCGTCACGCAGTACCACAATCTTATCGGCCAGCGTCATCGCCTCAACCTGATCATGGGTCACATAAATCATGGTTGCATCCAGTTCATTGTGTAACTTGGCGATCTCAATCCGCATTGCCACCCGCAACTCAGCATCCAGATTTGACAGTGGCTCATCAAACAAAAACACCTTAGGCTCACGCACAATCGCCCGTCCAATCGCGACCCGCTGGCGCTGTCCACCCGACAATGCTTTAGGCTTTCGATCCAGCAACTCTGCCAACTCCAGAATTTCGGCGGCTTTACCCACTCTTTCTGCAATTTCCTGTTTCGCCATGCCATTCATCTTCAGGCCGAACCCCATATTGTCACGCACCGTCATATGCGGATAAAGAGCATAAGTCTGGAATACCATCGCGACACCACGGTCAGCAGGGTCTACGTCAGTCACATCCTGAGAATCGATATGGATACTGCCCGCAGTTGTGTCTTCAAGCCCGGAAATCATACGCAACAAAGTAGATTTGCCGCAGCCGGAAGGGCCAACAAACACCACAAACTCACCGCTATCAATCTCTAAATCAACGCCGTGGATAACACGCACATCACCAAATTTCTTTTCTACAGCTTCAAGTTTTAATGCTGACATTCAGTGTACTCCCTACTGAAATCGTCTTGAATATGAGGAAACCAATATCCCTTTTCGCTTTTTCCGGCACCCTGCTTAACGCCTTGGCCCTAAGCCACTGGTCAGATGTTGCCCTATTTGCTTCGCGGTATCCGTTACCCATACCTGCCATTGCTCAAGTTGCCCGGGCTGCAATCTGAAGATAGGTGCCGTGGCTGAAATCGCGCAGGCCAGCTGACCATCTTCAGTCACTACCGGCGCGGCAACACAGCGGATACCCACCTGATGCTCTTCCCTGTCTTCTGCAAAACCCTGGCGGCGAATCAGGGTTAACTCTTTTCTCAACTCACGCGCATTGGCCAATGTATGCTCGGTATGACGCTGGAACTGTATTTGTTTCAGCATCTCCCTCACCGTCTTATCCGGTAAAGCTGACAACATAGCTTTGCCGACACCGGTGCAATACAAAGGTGAGGCATTACCGATCTGAGAGTGCATGCGAACTGACTGCTGGCTTTCCACCTTATCCAGATAGATCACCTTTAGCTCCTGTAAAACGGCAAGATGAACCGTTTCGCCGGTTTTTTCCTGTAGTTCCCACAGCAGGGGTTCTGCCACAGTTCGCATGGAATTTTGCGACCATGCCCGGGAAGCAAGGTATAGTAGGTGCGCACCCAACTCATAAACACCATCACGTCGCTGTGTGAGGAGTCCCTCCTCTACCAGATTACTGAGCTGACGGTGCAAGGTGCCGCGTGGCTGATCAATTCGCTGCAGCAGTTCTGTGAACCGCAACGGGGTTTTAGCCTCAGCAATAACTTCCAGCACAGCCATTGCTTTACCTAAGGTTCCGGTTTGTGCGGGATTAGAATTTATCTCAGCCATGTTCATGCCTCAGTCGGGTTGACATACTGCCACATCAGGATAATAATTCCAATTAGTCAAATCAAGTTCCATTATTTGGAATCAGTGACGATAAAGTGAGAGAAAGTAACGATTAACGGTCAAACATCAGGAGGAATACTGGAAATGTTGACGACATTACGCAAAGCAGCGCTAGCCACTGTTACAGCAGCCATGCTAACAGGTACAGCATGGGCGGGAGAGCTGGTAATTAATTACGATGGTTCCGATCCGGCACCAAAAAAAGCCTTTGAACAGGTTATTGAAAGTTTCGAAAAAGCACACCCTGATATTAAAGTTAAATGGAATACCTTCGACCACGAAGGCTATAAAACTTCGATCCGTAACTTCCTGACTGCCGAAGCACCCGATGTAGCATCCTGGTATGCCGGAAACCGTATGGCACCTTTTGTCAACGCCGGTTTATTCGAAGATGTATCTGATGTATGGGAAAAGCATGGTCTGAATGAATCACTGGCTTCAGCAGCCGGTGCAATGACCATTGATGGTAAAAAGTGGGGCGTGCCTTACACTTACTATCAATGGGGTGTTTATTATCGTAAAGACATCTTTGAAAAACTGGGCATTGCAGTACCAAAAACCTGGGAAGAATTTGTTGCTGCCTGTGCCAAGCTGAAAGAAAACGACGTCACACCAATCACCATCGGCACCAAGTACCTGTGGACTGCAGCAGGCGTTTTTGACTACCTCAACCTGCGTACCAATGGTTATGAAGTTCATAATGACCTGACCGCTGGCAAGATCAAATATACTGACGATCGTATTCAGAAAGTATTCGATCATTGGGATGAGCTGGTTAAGCCCGGTTACTTCATCGAAAATCATGCAGCAATGTCATGGCAGGAAGCACTGGCCCCAATGGTACAGGGTAAAGCTGCGATGTACGTTATGGGTAACTTTGCTGTCGCACCGCTGCGTGAAGCCGGCCTGACCGATGATCAGCTGGACTTCTTCCAGTTCCCGCTAATCACTCCTGATATCCCAATGGCTGAAGAAGCACCTACGGACACCTTCCACATCCCCGCCAATGCGAAGAATAAAGAAGATGCCCGTACTTTCCTCGCCTTCCTGGCGAATAAAGACACGCAGTCTATGGTGAACGAGACACTGGGGCAGCTGCCAATCCATAAAGATGCGACTGTTTCTGATGACAAGTTCATTAAAGCCGGTTTCGAAATGCTGTCGAACGCCAGCAATCTGGCCCAGTTCTATGACCGTGATGCACCTGCTGAAATGGCGAAAGCGGGCATGGAAGGTTTCCAGGAATATATGGTGAAGCCTGAGCGCCGCGCCAAGATTCTGGAGCGCCTGGATAAGGTACAAAAGAAGGTTTATAAATAAAACCTTTTACTATCAGTTTCGATGAAGTTGCCTTCATCGAAACTGTGCCCTTGTTTAAAGCAAGGTGCCAATCGAACGGCTGGCAGCTCTCACATCAGGGATGCGGTAAAGACTCCTCCCTTTATGCTTGCACACGAGGGTAGCTCGCTTCGACTGTTCAGCTTCTTTACTGAGCAGCCCCTGCCATAAGAACCACCAGCCTTTACCCGACAGAGCCTGACATCCACATGTTATCTACTCTCACCAATCCTAAAGAACGCCAGCACTACTGGAAACAAAACCGTCTGAGAATCATGCCCTGGTTATTCCTGGCACCCGGTTTATTCATGTTTATGCTGTACGTGATCCTCCCCATTTTTCAGTCGATCCTGATTAGTTTTTACGAATGGGACGGTCTGGGTGAGAAAACCTTCCTCGGACTGGCAAATTATGCCGAACTATGGGAAGACGACGATTTTTACACCTCACTGAAGAATAATTTTATCTGGCTGGTGCTCTATATGCTGGCCGTACCAATGGGGCTATTCATTGCCCTCTTCCTCAATCAAACTGTTTGGGGTATTCGCCTTTATAAGTCGCTTTTTTTCTTTCCGTTTGTTATTAGCCAGGTAGTGGTTGGCTTAGTATTCTCCTGGTTTTACGATCCCAGTAATGGCATCCTCGCACTGATTTTTAACTTATGGGGAGGCAAACCACCAGCCATCCTCGCTGACGAGCGTTATGTGACTTACGGCATTATTGCCGCGGGCCTGTGGCCGCAAATTGCTTACTGCATGATTTTATATTTAACCGGGTTGAATAACGTTGCCCCGGATCAGGTTGAGGCAGGAAGACTGGACGGTGCACGTGGCTGGCGTATGTTGTGGTATGTCATTCTGCCACAGCTTCGACCCGCAACCTTTATTGCCGTCGTGGTTACCGTCATTGGTGCATTACGCTCCTTTGACCTGATTTCAATTATGACCCAGGGTGGGCCATACGGCTCTTCAAAAGTATTGGCTTATTACATGTATGAAACCTCACTGTCTGAATATGGTTATCGCATGGGTTACGGCGCGGCAATTGCTACCGTATTGTTCCTGATTATGATGGTTTATATTTCATTCTTCCTCTGGCGCATGTACCAGCAGGAAAAGGGAGGTCATTAAGATGTTTCCACGCCCGATAGAAAAAACCTCCTCAGGTACGCAGCGCGCTTATAAAATCGCACTACCCATTGCGTTGATTCTCTGGTTATTGCCACTGATTGCCGTCATGCTGACGTCTATCCGTTCCGGCGGTGACATCAATGCCGGTAACTATTGGGGCTGGCCCAGCAGTTTTAATATGATTGAAAACTACACTGCGGTCTTCACCAATTCCCCTATAGCGCAATACATTCTGAATTCATTCAAAGTCACGATTCCCACCGTTGCACTGACGCTGGCAATCAGCTGCCTTACCGGTTATGCCCTGGCAATCTATCGCTTTAAATATAGCCTGCTGATTTTCTTCATTTTTGTTGCCGGAAATTTTGTGCCCTTTCAGATTCTTATGATTCCGGTACGCGATTTTTCAGTCAGCACCGGTTTATATGACACCGTCACAGGTCTGGTGTTATTTCATGCTGCATTTCAGGCTGGTTTCTGCACGTTGTTCATGCGTAATTTCATTAAGGCCCTGCCCTTTGATTTAATAGAATCAGCCAGAGTTGAAGGTGTTTCAGAAATTAAAATATTCTGGCATGTCGTTATGCCATTAATGCGCCCGGCAATTGCTGCGCTGGCGGTACTGATTTTTACTTTTATCTGGAATGACTATTTCTGGGCCACCGTATTAGTACAGGGTGATCACGCACTTCCCATTACAGCAGGCCTGAAATCGCTGAATGGTCAGTGGATTTCACAGTGGCATCTGGTATCAGCAGGCTCGATTGTCGCCGCCTTACCACCGGTAGCGATGTTTTTCCTGATGCAGAAACACTTTATTGCCGGCCTGACGCTGGGTGCAGTTAAATGAGGAGTGTGTTTACGTCGGGTAAAACATCCGGCCAGTTCTGGCGCCTGGACAGTGCCAGGCAAACGCTGGTATTTGCCAGTGACGGTAATATGCCGGAATGTATTTACTGGGGTGGGACACTGCCGGTAGCGGAGGATCTTGCAACACTACACGCGAACCAGCAGCGCGCAATTGGTGGTGCATCGCTGGATACTCCGGTACCGCTGTCGTTATGCCCGGAAGTCATTCGTGGTTTTATGGGTCAGCCAGGGCTGGAGCTCAGTACACCAGAGGGAAAACGCTTGTTCGCGGATTTCAGTCTGCAACAGGCCACCGTCAGCACGCATCGCCTGGTTTTCATCCTGAGAGACGACCTGCTCGGTTTGGGCATGACACTAACCGTTGAACTGCAACCTGAGAGTGAAACGATTAGCACCTGTTCACAGCTGCAGCTTATTGACAAAACAAAACCGGCAATTCGCGTTGACTGGCTATCTGCACCAGTGTTACCGGTTCCGGATTCAGTAAGTCACTTGCTCGATTTTGCCGGGCGCTGGTGCGGTGAGTTTCAGCCACAAACCCATCAGTGGCAATTGGGCATTCACCAGCGAGAATCCCGTGAAGGACGTACCAGTCATGCCCATGTCCCCCTGTTATTCTCCGGTGATGCAGCGATGCAAAGCACCCGGGGTGAAGTATATGGCTGGCACTTCGCGTGGTCAGGCGGGCATAAAATGCTGGCGCAGGAGCTGGACGATGGCCGCCGTCAGGTACAGTTTGGCATTATCGATAACCCCCGGTTAATTAATACTGCCAACCCGGTATTGGAAACCCCCAAGCTCTATATGAGTTACTCAGACAATGGTCTGAATGACCTGATGCAGAGTTTTCATCGTCTGGCCCGCCGGGATATCGTGCGTTTTACAGATTCTGAACGTCCACGGCCTGTGCATTATAATTGCTGGGAAGCTGTATATTTTGAACACGATGTTGCAACACTGAAAGATATAGCCAGCCAGGCAGCAGCAATTGGTGCCGAACGTTTTGTGCTTGATGATGGCTGGTTTAAGGGGCGACACCATGATCGGGCAGCACTGGGCGACTGGGTGGTCGATGAGGAAAAATACCCAAATGGCCTGCAACCTCTGATTGATCATATCCACGACGAGGGAATGACTTTTGGGCTGTGGGTAGAGCCGGAAATGGTGAACCCCGATAGCGATTTGTACC
Source organism: Thiolinea sp. (assembly GCA_049614265.1). Classification (GTDB taxonomy): domain Bacteria; phylum Pseudomonadota; class Gammaproteobacteria; order Thiotrichales; family Thiotrichaceae; genus Thiolinea. The sequence continues at coordinate 18,039 of JBMZDK010000004.1, read as the reverse complement.
GGGCGCATCCGGATTGGGTATTAGGCCCGGCTGCTCAACCAACCGGGCGTCAGCAACTGGTGTTGGATCTGAGCAAACCGGCGGTCAGTGAATATCTGTTTACCTGTCTGAATAGCTTATTGAATACTTATCCCATTGAATATATCAAATGGGATCATAACCGGGTCTGCCTTGGCGCTACAGCTGTTCAGAATAATGCCTTCATGGCATTATTACAGCGCCTGTCTTCATCACACCCCAAGGTAGAAATCGAAAGCTGCGCCTCCGGTGGGGGAAGAATAGATTTCGGCATTCTCCGCCACACACAGCGGGTCTGGCTATCTGATTCTAACGATGCACTGGAACGCTGGCGGATTCAGCACAATGCGGCCTTATTGCTGCCGCCCGAAGTAACCGGCTCCCATGTCGGGCCAAGGCATTGCCATACTTCCGGCCGGGTACTGCCAATGGTCTTTCGGGCCTGGGTTGCCGCCAGCAGACACATGGGCTTTGAGATGGACCCGCGTGAACTGGATGCGACCGAGCGAGACATTCTGTTTGATGTAACCAAATGGTGGAAGACCAATCGTGACTGGTTACTGACCGGTGACCTTTACCGGCTGGACAGTGATGATGAGGCTGTCACTGCAGAAATGACTCTGGCCAAAAACCAACAAAAACTGGTTGTTTTTGCTGCACAGATGACAACTTCTGATCGTAATAATCGCCGTCGTTTACGTTTGACCGGGCTAAAGCCGGAAACCTATTACCGGCTAAAATTACGCAACCCTGAAGACATGGCCGGAAATATGACCCGCTACTGGGCCTCACCGCTTGTTAGCCCGGATGGCATGACTCTCTCGGGGTCAGCCCTAATGAAACAGGGTATTAGCCTGCCAATTGCATTTCCGGCTACAATGTGGGTGATTGAGGGCGAATTATGCTCCGGGCCACATTGATCTGACTCAGCTACTAACCGCTAATCAGGGAATACTGCCCAAACCAGCATAAATTATGTAATGGTAAAATAAGGCATTTCCTGTCAGCCAGCACACCCTGCTACCCCTGCAGGTCAAAAAGCAGTAAATAATAATAACAAAGAGTCAGTCATGGAAAACTACGCCACCTTTCACGATCTTCAGGATCGCAGTGTTTTTATTACCGACGGCGGTTCAGGAATCGGAGCATCCATCACCGAAGCGTTCCTGCAACAGGGTTCAAAAGTTGCTTTTGTTCAAAAAGATAATAGCCGGGCCTTTTGCGACGATATGCAGGCCAGATATGGCGAACGGCCGCACTTCACCCAATGCAATATTGGGGAAATTGATGAACTGCGTATCGCCATGGTTCAGGCGACAAATACCAACGGCCCTATCGATATCCTGGTTAACAGCACCTCCGTTGAAACTGCTCATGACCTGAAAGGGTTCTCAGTCGATGAGTGGAATGCGGTGATGAATATCAATTTACGCCCCGGCTTTTTTACCGCTCAGGCTGTGGCTGAAAGCATGAAACGAAAAGGCGGTGGGTCAATCATCAACTTATCCTCTCTTTCATACCTGACCGGGGAAACCGGTTATCCCGCATTTGTAGCATCAAAAGCAGGTATCACCGGACTAACCCGTGCTTTAGCACGTGAACTGGGGCCGGATAATATCCGGGTTAATGCTGTAGTTCCCGGCCTGGTGATGACCGCTAAACGTCAACAGGAGCTGGAGGACAGGCCCGACAGCCTGCAAAAACACCTGCAACAACAATGCCTGAAAGATGCCTTACTGCCGGAAGACATTGTTGCCACAGTACTGTTTCTGGCATCGAAAACATCACGTATGATAACCGGACAGGCGCTGGTTGTTGATGGTGGTGTCGTTACCACCGGATAGACAGTCCCTGTTTGCTGAAAAACAAACAAATCAATCTCAGGTTCAGTCAACCTGGAAGGGATGAAATATGCGAGAAATAGTTGCCATTCTGCGGGGCATTACCCCCGGAGAAGTGTTGCCTGTTGGTGAATGTTTGCTGGAAGCAGGAATCAGCCAGATTGAAGTGCCATTGAATTCACCGGAACCCCTGGAAAGTATCAGACTACTGGCAGAAAACTTTGCTGACCAGGCACAGATCGGTGCAGGTACTGTGTTGAATACTGAACAGGTGCAAGGCGTTGCTGATGCAGGTGGGCAACTGATTATTTCACCGAACTGTAATCCGGAAGTTATCCGTTTCAGCAAACAACTCAACCTCATCAGCCTACCGGGCGTGATGACGCCAACAGAATGTTTTACGGCACTGGAAGCCGGCGCTGATGGCCTGAAATTTTTCCCGGCTTTTAAACTGGGACTGGAGGGTTTTCAGGCCTTACAGGCAGTTTTACCTGAAAATACCAAATCCTACGCAGTTGGTGGTGTCGGTGCAGCAGACTTCAGCAGCTGGCTTAAGGCGGGAATCACCGGATTTGGTATTGGCTCCGCCCTATACAAGCCCGGTTACACCACGCTGGAGGTAGGTGCTAAAGCCAAAACATTGGTTGATGCCTGGAATGTGTCTAACTGGTCGCTATAAATAACGGGGTATGTTCATGAAAAAACCGGAACTTGGTGTTTGTTATTACCCCGAACACTGGCCACAGGAACAATGGCAAACAGATGCAGCTCAAATGGCTGCAACCGGAATTACCTGGGTACGTATCGGTGAATTTGCCTGGAGTCGCATTGAACCAAAGCCCGGCGAGTTCAGATGGAACTGGCTGGATACAGCGATTGAAGTTCTCTCTGCTGCGGGTCTGAAAATTGTACTGGGAACACCGACTGCAACACCCCCACGCTGGTTATTAACGAAACACCCCGATATGCTGGCTGTAGATAGCAACAATCAGCCACGTGGCTTTGGCTCACGCCGGCATTATGATTTCTCTCACTTGCCTTACCGTCGGGAAGCCGCACGTATCAGTGGCTTGATGGCCGAACGTTATGGTCATCACTCCGGTATCATGTTCTGGCAAACTGACAATGAATATGGCTGTCACGACACGACAGTTTCCTATTCTGCTGCGGCGCTGGCAGGCTTTCAGCATTGGTTATCTGCAAAATACGGAGACATTGACGCCCTCAATACAGCGTGGGGCAATGTATTCTGGTCAATGGAATACAGCAGCTTCAGTGATATTGAACTGCCGAACCTCACCGTCACCGAAGCGAATCCGGCTCACTGCCATGATTTTCGCCGTTATAGCTCGGCACAGGTTGTAGCATTCAATAAAGCTCAGACAAAGGCTATTCGCGAATACGATACCGATACACCAATCCTGCATAATTATATGGGGCGAATTACTGACTTTGATCACTTTGCGGTTGGGGAAGATCTCGAAGCCGCCAGCTGGGACAGCTACCCACTGGGTTTTCTGGAAGATCGTAGTGAAGAAGGAGACGATTGGAAACGGCAGTTTATGCGTCAGGGTGATCCCGATTTTCAGGCTTTCCATCATGACTTATACCGCGCAGTGGGCAAAGGCCGCTGGTGGGTGATGGAACAACAGCCCGGCCCGGTCAACTGGGCCCCCTATAATCCGGCACCGCTAGACGGTATGGTGAGATTGTGGGCATGGGAGGCCATTGCTCACGGTGCAGAGGTTGTCTCCTTTTTCCGCTGGCGGCAGGCACCATTTGCACAGGAACAAATGCATGCCGGTTTATTACGCCCGGATGGCCAGCCGGCACCGGCACTAAACGAAGTACAACAACTGGCCAGCGAACTGAATGACTATACAGTTGGCGATAGTACGGCACCGGTTGCCATGATCTTTGATTATGAATCCGCCTGGGCATGGGAGACGCAGCCACAGGGGCAGGACTTCAGCTACTTCCGGCTGGTGTTTGAGCAATACCGGGCACTAAGACGTTTAGGGCTGTCTGTTGATATTTGCCCACCGGAACAAAACGATTTCTCTGCTTACCAACTGGTGCTGGTACCAGGATTGATGCACTGGAAACCAGGCTTAAAGCAGGCTCTGGAAAATGTATCTGCACAAATACTGATCGGCCCCCGTACCGGTTCTAAGACTGCTGATTTTAATATCCCGCCACAGTTAGCTCCGGATTGCACCGAACTCATCGACGTAAAAGTAACTCATGTTGAAAGTTTACGGCCTGATGTTGGAATTGCCCTGAACGCTACTAAAGGCGGAAAGGCTCAACACTGGCGGGAATATCTGGAAGTTGGCGAACAAACTGATGTGCTGTTCACCACCGAAGATAATCAGGCTCTGCTCGTACAATCAGGCACACATTATTACCTCGGCGCTCAGTTGGACGCCAAAGCGTATCAACAGGTAATGCGGCACATTTGTATTGAGGCCGGGCTAACTATCACTGAGCTACCGGAAGGACTACGTCTCCGAATTTGTGGTGAGCAGGTATTTGCCTTTAACTATGCAGCACATGCCGTTGATCTTTCATTGCTCACAGGACAATACCATTTTCCTGTCAGTGAGCTAACAGCAGCAGGTATGACTCGTGGTACAGCCATTTCGTAATGAAAGAGATGGCTATCACGCCGGGTATATTCCCCCGGCTCCCACACAATGTTAGAATTAGCTAATATAACCACGGTGAGTCCGCTATGCCTTATTTTGTTTTCAGAATTACGCAACCCACACAGATCATTAAAAACCTCGAACTGCAGGATAGCTTCGAAGAGTATAAAGCTGCCAGAGCATTGGCCCGTGAATTACGCGCTAATGCACCGGCGGGCGAACAAGCCACTTATAAACTGGTTTTTGCCGCGACCCAGCTCGAAGCAGAGGAAAGCCTGCAGGAGCATCGCGAAAAACCGGTGCTGATGGAATGGGAAAAATAGCGCATAACACCTATGGATGAAGATCAGTACCGGGCAGTTTACCGGGAGATCAACCAACAGCGCTGTGTGTTTGAAAAAGCCATCAATAACCGGCGCTGTGATTGTCGGGAGAAGCGCCGTTTCCTGCTCGCAACCCGTGAAGGAGTCGCTTGCGAAGATACAGAAAGCCAGCAACGTTGCACCTTATTTCTCGATACCCTGCGTGAGGGTTCACGTTTTGCGCTGCGTGAAACTCAGATCAACGGCCCGTTACCCCATAATAAAGAATTAAAAGTACAGGCTGGCGGGTGTCTTGCCCTGCAGCAATTACTACCGGCACCGGATACACCACAGACAGCCAATACCTCAGTTTCAGACGCATTATTGTATTCGGGAGATAAAACACCTGATACACTCCCGCCGCATAGTACCCTGCCTGATATTGCACAACTCCTGGATCAGGGTCACCGTGCTTACGGGAGTATTAGCACCCTGCCCTATGGCGAACTGGTGAAGGGTGTATTGAATTATCAAAGTCGTCGGAAACGTCGCGGAGGCCAATGAGTGGAGCATTACCCTGTCTTCCTGAACATGCGGGAAAAACCCTGTCTGGTTGTTGGCGCAGGCAAAGTTGCACAGCGCAAAGTAGAAACACTGCTTCAAAGCGGAGCCATTGTCAGTATCATTGCCCCTGCGCTGGATCATGAGCTTGGATTAATTATCAAACGCTATCCGCAGCAGGCAAACTACCAGGCCCGCAAGTTTCAGGATACAGATATCCATGGCATGAAGCTGGTTATAGCCGCGACTGACCAGCGCACCATCAATGCACGGGTTGCAGAGCTGGCCCATGCAGAAAATATACCCGTCAATGTGGCCGACAATCGCCGCGAATGCAGCTTTATCACGCCCTCCATTGTCGACCGCTCTCCGGTTTGTATCGCAGTCTCCACCGGCGGCGCCTCACCGGTGCTGGCCCGACAGCTACGCATGAAACTGGAAACCATGGTGCCCTCTTCCTGTGGCCAGCTTGCAGCCATCACCGAAGCCTACCGGGATCAGGTCAAACAACGCTTCCCCACCTCAGACCAGCGTAAACATTTCTGGGAACAGGCTTTACACGGCCCGTTTGCTGAGTTGGTATATAACGGCAATGAAGCTGCTGCACGCAGGTTGCTGGATCAGATGCTGGAAAAAGCTGATGACAATACTGAGATGGGTGAAGTGTATCTGGTGGGTGCCGGGCCGGGCGACCCTGATTTACTGACCTTTCGTGCGGTACGCCTGATGCAACAGGCCGATGTTATGGTCTATGACCGCCTGGTCGCTAAGTCCATTCTGGATATGGCGAATTACAACGCGGAACGGATTTACGTCGGCAAAGAAAAGTCTAATCACGCTGTACCGCAGGATAAAATTAATGACCTGCTGGTTGATCTGGCAAAACAAGGAAAACGGGTATTACGCCTTAAAGGAGGAGATCCGTTTATCTTTGGCCGCGGTGGTGAAGAGATAGAGACACTGGCTGAAAACGGCGTGCCTTTCCAGGTAGTACCGGGAATTACTGCCGCTGCAGGTTGTGCTTCCTACGCCGGTATTCCGCTCACGCACCGGGATTATGCTCAATCCTGTACTTTCGCCACCGGTCATCTCAAAGATGGCAGTATTGACCTCGACTGGGAAAAACTGGCAAAGCCAAGACAAACCTTAGTATTTTACATGGGACTGACCGGGATTCATGTGATTAGTGAGCAGCTTATCGCGCATGGCATGCCAGCAAATATGCCTGCCGCACTGGTGGAACAGGGCACTACCCGGAATCAGCGCGTACATATCGGCACCCTCAACACGCTTCCCGACTTAGTCAAAGAACGTGGTGTGCGCGCCCCAACATTAACTATTGTGGGTGAAGTCGTTCAGTTACACGATAAACTGCACTGGTATGAACCGGAACGCCACGTCGCCGCCAGCGAATTCAGCCTCAGCTCCCGATCCGAAACACAATACTCAGCGCACGCTGCTGCCAGCAAATAACAGGCACTCAGATATGAGCGAAACACGCATTCCCGTCGCACAGATTTTTAAACCCGGCAAAGATACGCAAGATCAACAGCCGGAGAACTTCCGCCAAAATCTGGGGGATGGTGGCAGCTGCTCAGAAGCTGAGCCATTCGCCCTTCAGGTTACCGACGACAGCATGCTACCGGAGTTTGACCCGGGCTGTATCATTATTATTGATCCGGGTGGTGTGGTTCGGGACAGCTGCTTTGTATTTGCCAAAGACCTGAAAGACGAGTACATTTTCCGCCGTTTACGCATTGTTAAAGACAAATATTATCTGGAACCACTGAATTCACTTTATGACAGTTTTGAAATCAGCGGACTGGATAAAATTGAAGGTGTGGTCACTCAGCGTGCCGGTAAACGACGGTCTTATCATAAGTGGTATGATAAATAGTACTACAGCAGCACCCTTTCCATCCTTAACTTTTCATCGGCAAACCAAAGGCAAGTTAATAAAATGGCTATCCTCTATGGCATCAGCAATTGCGATACGGTACGCAAAGCCCGTAAATGGCTGAATGAACGTGATATTGAATACACCTTCCATGATTTCCGCAAAGACGGTCTCAATCCGGTACAGCTACGTGCCTGGGTAGCTGATCTGGGCTGGGAGACGCTGGTGAATAAACGTGGAACGACCTGGCGCAAACTGCCGGAAGAAACGCGTAATAATATGGATGAAACGTTGGCCTTAGCGGTGATGGAAGATCAACCTGCGATCATTAAACGTCCTGTCCTGGAAACCAGCCGGGGTACATTTGTCGGCTTCAGCACAGATAACTATCAACAACTGTTCCAGCACTAGTCCCTGTTACCAACCCGACGCTTTACTATAACCCAAACCGGATACCATTTATGTCAGCTACACTCGAACTTACCAAAGACCTGATTGCACGTCCTTCTGTTACCCCGGATGATCAGGGCTGTCAGCAAATGATCTGTGAGCGTCTGGAACCGCTGGGCTTCCGTGCTGAGCACATGCGTTTTGGTGATGTTGATAATATCTGGTTACGCCGTGGTACTAGCGAGCCTGTGCTGTGCTTCGCCGGTCATACTGATGTTGTACCGACCGGCCCCATCGACGAATGGAGCAGCGACCCTTTTCAGCCGGAAATTCGTGATGGCCTGTTGTACGGACGTGGCGCAGCTGATATGAAAGGCAGTATTGCTGCCTTTGTTGTTGCCTGTGAAGAATTTGTAAAGGCAAATCCAAACCACAGCGGCTCGATTGCCCTGTTAATTACCAGCGATGAAGAAGGGCCTGCTATCAATGGCACAGTGAAAGTTATAGAAACCCTGGAGGCCCGTGGTGAAAAAATTGACTGGTGTCTGGTGGGTGAACCTTCAAGCACCAACCATGCTGGCGACATTATTAAGAATGGTCGCCGGGGTTCGCTGAATGCACAACTCACAGTACTGGGTAAACAAGGTCATGTAGCCTATCCACATTTGGCAGAAAATCCGATTCACACCGCAACTCCTGCACTGGCAGAGCTAGCAGCCATTGAATGGGATGAGGGCAACGATTTTTTCCCGCCCACCACATTTCAGATTTCTAATCTGAATGCAGGTACAGGAGCAACAAATGTCATTCCGGGGGAAATAAAAGCGCTGATTAATTTTCGTTTTTCAACCGAATTAACTCAGGAAGTAATTCGCAGCCGGACAGAAGCCATATTAAACAAGCACCAGCTAAACTATCGCATCAAATGGAATTTATCCGGTCAGCCATTCCTCACTCCCGAAGGTGAGCTGGTTTCTGCCTGCGTTAACAGTATTCGTGATACTGCTAATCTCGAAACGCAGCTATCTACTGCCGGTGGAACGTCAGATGGCCGTTTTATTGCCCCTACCGGCGCGCAGGTTGTAGAACTTGGCCCACGCAACAACACTATTCATCAAATCGATGAGTGTGTTTCAGTCGCTGATCTGGATACAATCAAAGAAATTTACCAGGGCGTCCTGGGGTATTTATTGTCTAAAAAATCCGTGGATTAATAGCATTTGGCATTAACACCCTGCCCCTGAAAACGGTACAAATAGCAGCCCGCTCTACTGCTTATTTAAGTGTCTTACGCGGGCGGCCACGGCCACGTTTATCTACCTGAGCTTCTTCAAGCTCGGCTGTTCCCCAACTCAGCAGTGTATGCTGCAGGTGCTCTGCCACTTCATGCAGTCTCGCCCCTAATGCCTGCTGGTAGTTACCTTCACGCCGCTTCAGAAGTTCCAGCTCCTCACTCAGACGTCCGGTATCCTCATCATACAGCTGCTTCAGTGCCTGCAACTCAGCCTGTAAGGCTTCAATTTTATTCCCCAGTTCAGTTTTAATCCGCTTTTTTTCATCAGCCGCCTGTTTTCTTACATCAGCCAGACTTGTAGTCCGTGCGCCTTTTGGACGTCCCCGTCTATTCTTTTTACTGCTGTTTTTTACTAAATCGTCCATATTAATTTCTGAATGAGCATCCGTTTTCATCGTTGCTGGTTGAATATCCATAATGGCATCCACTTTAAGTAACACCCCGCTGCACAGTAATGAGTAGCCGAAATCAAGCTGAATAAATATTACACAACATTAATTTATTTGTAAAACGTCTAGGGGCTTGTTTCAGACAAATTAATGCCAGAAAGAGCAGCAAAAACCGCCAAATTTCCCGGCCCCATTGTCTGAACCCGCAGAGTATGCGATTGTTAGCAACTTTCTGATCAAATTCAGGTAAGCGATGCAGCGGAAATTCGGCACACTGGAAGCAGGTTTGGTGATCACAGGACTGTTCTTACCGACAGTAGCGGTGGCAGCGACACCAAAACAGGTTTGCCCGGTGGCTCATAACCATAATAAACAACAGAAACCCCGTGCTTTGCTACCGGCAGACGTTCAGGCAGGCGCCGTATACATTGAAGCTGATCAGGCAATGTTCCGTGAAGCCGGGCCATCTATACTGCAGGGCGATGTGCTTATTGCGCGCAATAAAACACTGCTGCGCGCTGACCAGGCCACATACAGTAAAGAGACACAACAGGTCACTGCAAAAGGTGAAGTGTATCTGATCAGTGCCGGGCTTGAGTTGCAAAGTGAACAGCTTAACTACAATCTGGAATCTGATACCGGCAGTATTCAGCAGGCCAATTATCAGGTAGATAGTGCAGATGGCCGCGGTGGCAGCGAAACCATTATCCGTGAAGAAAATGACATCACCCGCATGGTCAACGCCAGCTACACTACCTGCCCGGTTGATAATGAAAGCTGGCGTATTCAGGCAGGCAGCATTGAACTTGATCATGCCAATGAGCAGGGAACCGCCCGCAATCTCAGCTTGCAGATTAATAATACGCCTTTGTTGTACCTGCCTTATTTCTCTTTTCCGCTCACCGATAAACGTAAATCCGGCTTATTAACACCAAGTTTTGGGAGTAGTGAAAACAGTGGTGTTCGTGTCAGCCTGCCCTATTATTTTAATCTGGCACCAAATTATGACCTCACCGTTACACCCAATTTTTTCAGTAAACGGGGTGTACAGCTGGAATCAGAATTCCGCTATTTATTCCCTAAACATGATGGCACCTTCCGTTATGAGTTCCTGTACGGCGACAATGAACGGAATGGGGATAATCGTTATTACTTTGATTTGGAGCACTACAGCCATACCGGGCCAAATAGCGAATTGACGCTACGGGCCGAAGGCGTTTCTGACAATAATTATTTTAATGACCTCGGTACCTCACTGGCCGCCAGCAGCATCGTCAAACTGGAGCGCACGCTCAGTTATAACAAAATAGAAGCGGACTGGTCATTCTCAGCACTGGTTCAGGACTATCAGGTACTGGATAACAGTACAGAGGCTTATGCCCGGCTACCGCAGATCAAAGCACAATGGCGGCCCAATAAAGACGAAGACGGGCCGGACTGGCAGCTGGATGGAGAATATACGTTCTTTTCTGATACGAATGCCGTTGATGGTCACCGCGCGGATTTACATCTGGGTGTAAAACAGCGCTTTAGCAATGCCTTTGCTTACATTACACCTTCAGCTTCGCTGCGTCATACCGCTTACCAACTGGATCAGACAACGGACAAAACCATTAGCCGGACATTGCCAACCGCTTCGCTGGATGCCGGTATGTTTTTCGAACGGGAATTGCGGGACGGAAAATGGATACAAACTCTGGAACCCCGTTTATATTACACTTTTACACCATTCAAAGATCAGTCAGCAATACCGGTCTTTGATTCATCCGGGAAAACACTCAGCTATAGCCAGTTGTTCAACAGCAACCGTTTTACCGGCAAAGACCGTATTGAAGATGCCAATCGTCTGTCCACTTCCATCACCACGCGTATTCAGGATACTGAAAATGGTCGCGAAGTTTTTCGTGCCAGTATTGGTCAGATGTATCATTTTGATGAACGCCAGGTCACGCTGCCCGGTGAGACACTGGAAACCGGTAGTCGTTCAGAGGTGGTCTTTGAGGCTGCCGGTGAACTCAATGCCTCAACCCGTATGACAGCAACTGCTTTTGTCGATACCAGTGAAAAACAGGTATCAGCCAGTCAGCTGCGTATTAACTACAAAGATCGCAAAGAACGTATTCTGAATCTGGGCTATAGTCAACGCAAGGGGGAATACGAAGCAACGCACCTGTCCTTTGCCACACCGGTCACTCAGGAATGGAAGTTTGCCGGTGGTTATGAGCATGACTTACAGAATGATCGCATGCTGGAAGCTTTACTGGGCATGGAATACCGGAGCTGTTGCTGGAAAGGCCGCATCGCAGGCAGGAAATATTTATTATCTGATAATACAACGTATGATGATGCTATATTCATCGAAGTCGAACTCAAGGGACTGGGTAACTTCGGCAGTGGTGCACGCAATTTTCTTAGTAACCGGATATATGGATATGAATAAATTAGTTCCGGCTCTGCCAACACATTACCAATTCTGAGTGTCCTGAGGAAAGACAACCATGTGGAATCGTATGCGACTCGCCCTGACCACGGGTGAACCCGGAGGAATCGGGCCGGATTTAACCCTGATGCTGGCCAGCCAGGTACACTGGGCGGCTGACATTATTGTTCTGGGTGACCCGGAAGTCCTGCGCGCCCGCGCTCGCCTGCTAAAATTAAATGTTCGCCTGCGCCCTTATCAGCCGGATAAGGAGCAACGCCCCTGCCAGCCCGGTGAAATGTTCATCCTGCCGGTAAATTGTGATGCACCGGTCGTTCCCGGTTCACTGGATACCCGGAACGCAGCCTATGTTGTAGAAATGCTCAAACGGGCAGCACAGGGCTGCCTGGATGGTGAGTTCGCTGGCATGGTGACCGCTCCCCTGCACAAAGGCATCTTAAATGATGCCGGTATTGCGTTTACCGGCCATACTGAATTCCTGGCAGACTACACCGGTGCCCCTACACCGGTGATGATGCTGGCTGCCGGTGATATGCGGGTGGCACTTGCCACCACCCATTTGCCATTAAGCAAGGTAAGCTCAGCCATTACCGCTCCGATGCTACGTGAAGTTCTGCAAATTCTCGATCACGATCTGCGGATGAAATTTGGCATTGAACACCCACATATTCTGGTGTGTGGCCTGAATCCTCATGCTGGCGAAGGTGGTCACCTTGGCATGGAAGAGCTGAATACGATTATTCCCGTTATTCAGCAGATGCAGCAACAGGGCTTACACCTGACCGGGCCATTACCGGCAGACACGCTATTTACCCCACGTCATCTGGAAAAAGCTGATGCTGTACTGGCCATGTTCCACGACCAGGGACTTCCGGTTCTGAAATATGCAGGTTTTGGCCAGGCGGTTAATGTCACTCTGGGCCTGCCAATTGTACGCACTTCAGTCGATCACGGAACAGCCCTTGACCTTGCCGGTAAAGGCAATGCAGAAAGCAGCAGCCTGCGTACCGCAATTCAAATGGCAGTCGGTCTGGCCAGAAGTCAGAAGTCACCTGACCGTTAAATCCCCTTTCCTTCATCGCCCTCTCGGCTATACTCTTAGATGGGATTGGTTGAGGGGCGATTCCAGAGGGGAAGACGTTGAAAAAAGCATTCATTAGTTATCGGCGGCAAGACAGCGCAGGCCATGTGCGGGCAATACATGACCGCTTGCGTCAGCATTTCCATCCGGATCAGATTTTTATGGATGTGGAAGATATTCCACTGGGTACCGACTTTGTAACGGTGCTGGATAGCAATCTGCAGGACTGCGTCATTATGCTGGTAATGATCGGCCCGGACTGGCTGGATATTCGCAGTAGCAATGGTAAGCGCCGGCTCGATAACCCCAATGACTTTGTTTTACTCGAAATCCATCAGGCACTTAAACGCAATATCGGCATTATCCCTATTCTGGTTGATGGCGCCCCCATGCCAACTGAGGCCGATTTACCCGATGTATTGAAACCTCTGGCACGACGGCAGGCGCTGGAGCTCGATAATAAACACTACGATTCCGGTATTCAGACCCTGATTGAGAGCATGGAAAAACATCTGGGCAAACCAATTCGGCCCACACCAAAGCCTGCACCGATTACAACACCTAACCGTCTGCCTTTATTTCTGAGCTTTGGTTTTTTGCTAATGCTGGCTGGCGTCGTGCTGTATTTCATGGCTGACACAAACTCTGAAAACCCAGTCATTAACGAACCTGTTCAGGATCAGCAACACACAACCAAACTACCCACTGCTACCGCCGGGTTTGACTGTCGTAACACCCGAACCGATGTGGAGGAAATTATCTGTAATGATGATCAGACCCGCCAGTCAGATCAACGCCTGAATCAGATCTATCAGAAACTTGCCCTCAGCATTCCACCGCATGCCCGACAAAAGTTACAGCAACGCCAGCTAAACTGGCTCCGCCAACGCAATCAGCATATCCGCCAAAACTGCCTGACACAATCCAATCACCGCTTAATCATCCGCTGTGTTGATAACTATTACCAGCAGCGCATAAGCACCTTAAGCCGCATACCAACCGAAACACTAAGCCGGGTCAGAATTGCTGATCCTCCAAGCAATATCCGACAGCAACCCAATGGCGATATTATTTGTCAGGCCAATGCTAAACAGATGATAGAAGTCTATAACCGGGCGACGCGGGAAGAGGATGGTGATAAATGGTACTGGACACGATTCTGTGGCAATACTAACTGGGGTGTGATTCACGAATCCCAAATCAGTACAGTAAATTAAGTGCGCAGCAAAAGCTTTCAGCTATTTCAGAGCCGATGCTTCGTTAACTAACAAGTTGTGCAAATTTGAAAATCATTGACGCACTTCGCAATGTAGCTGTCAGGTAAATGGCTCACAATAATATTACTCCCGGTCGAGCAAGGTGCGTGCCTGAGCAAATACCGCCTCAAACATTTCTGTCGTTAAGCGTCGGGTATTAACGTTATAGCGACTACAGTGATAGGTATCGAGCAGGTAAAAACCCTGTGGTAATTCATGCAGTGCATTATGAGCAAACTTAAACTGCGCCAGTTTAATACCCAGAGCTTTTAATACCGCATTATGCGCAATACTACCCAGTGCCAGCACCACAGACCCCGCTGGCAATTCCAGCATCTCTTTGCGGATGAAATGATTACAGGCGTTAATTTCACTACCAACCGGTTTATTCTGCGGTGGCAGGCACTTAACAGCATTACTGATTCGGCAGTCCGTCAATACCATCCCATCATCCACATGCAGCGAAGCAGACTGGCTGGCAAAACCAAATTTATGCAATGTCCGGAATAACATATCTCCGGAATGATCACCGGTAAAAGGTCGCCCGCTGGCATTTGCACCATGCATTCCCGGTGCAAGTCCCACAATCAATAATCTTGCCAGGGGATCACCGAATGAATCGACAGGTAGATTATGATAATCCGGATATTTTTGGCGTAATTCCGCAAGAAAACCCGCCAAACGCGGGCATGCCGTACAATTAATATCGAAGGTGGTCATAACGGAATGGTATCATTAATAGCACATAAAAACTGACACCACTGGCATGCTGAAAAAAATCCACAACGCCCGCGCTTCACTCAGCAAATCTGAGCAAAAAGTTGCTGATATCGTTATTCGTGATCCGGAAAAAATTATGCATATTTCCATGCAGGGCTTAGCGCAGGAAGCCGGTGTCAGCGATCCCACCGTTTTACGCTTCTGTCGCGAACTGGGCGTATCCGGATTTAAAGAATTTAAACTCCAGCTGGCGCAGGGACTGGCCAGCAAAGAAACCTTTTTTTACCGTGATGTCTCACCGGAAGACAGCGGCCAGGAATTATCCATCAAGGTCATTGATTCTGCCATCGCCTCACTGGTACAGGTAAAAAGTCAGCTCGATGAAAAAGCCGTTGAGGCTGCCATCGACTGTTATCAAAACTGCCAGCGCGTTGAATTTTATGGCTCCGGTGGTTCCGGTGTTGTGGCAACTGATGCACAGCTGAAGTTCTTTCGTCTTGGCAAACCCACCGTAGCCTATTCAGACCCCCATATTCAGCATGCTACTGCCGCCCTTCTCGATAAGAACGTTTTGGTCATTGCAATCTCAGCTTCCGGCTACAATAAAGACCTGATTCATACGCTGGAGATCGCCCGTAAAACACAAGCTAAAATTGTCGCGATTACCTCAGCCAATTCGCCTATTTCGCGCCTTGCTGATGTGACACTAAGTCTTGATGTTACCGAAGACAGCGATAGTTTTGCTTCACTGAAATCCCGGATTGCCCAAATCGTCGTACTGGATATTCTGGCTGTTGGCGCAGGCGTCAAAGGCGGAACCCAGGTTCTTGATCAAATCGAGCGTGCCCGTCACGCCATCGACTTCAAATTTCTCCAGTAGACCACCCCGTTAACCAATAAACGCTGAACTGAACATCGTCAATAACCCTACTGAGTCCTCGTTGATTGACAAAATATAGTAAAACTACATAAAATTACCGCATTACTACACGAAAAGTACTTTTACTATTTTACGAGTTATCAATGTAGCTTTACACCGGCAGCTTTGGTAACCCAACAGGCAAAATTATGACCATCAAAGTAGCTATTAACGGATTTGGCCGCATCGGCCGCAATGTGCTTAGAGCACTTTTTGAATCAGGACGCGATGATATTCAGGTCGTTGCTATTAACGATCTCGCCCCCGTCGCAATGCAGGCACACTTATTTAGCTTTGACAGCATTCATGGCCGTTTTCACGGTGAAGTCAGCCACGGTGAAGACTGGCTGCAAATCGGCGACCATAAGATTCGCTGCAGTTCAGAACGCAACCCGGAGAGACTCAGCTGGCACGATGTTGATGTTGCTATGGAATGTACCGGTTTCTTCACTGAACGCGAAGCAGCGGCTCTGCATCTTGAAAACGGTTCAAAACGTGTTTTAATTTCCGCACCGGGTAAAAATGCCGACAAAACCATTGTTTACGGTGTTAACCACCAGACACTGACTGCAAGCGATCAAATCGTATCCAATGCTTCATGTACAACTAACTGCCTTTCCCCCGTCGCCAAGGTATTGAATGATACTGTTGGTATTAAGAAGGGCTATATGACCACCATTCATAGCTATACTGGTGACCAGCCCACTCTCGACACCAATCACAAAGACCCATACCGCGCCCGAGCTGCTGCCATGTCGATGATCCCGACTTCAACCGGTGCTGCAAAAGCCGTAGGATTAGTCTTACCGGAACTGGCAGGTAAGCTCGATGGCTCAGCCATTCGTGTGCCGACACCCAATGTATCCGTGGTTGATTTAACCTTTACCGCAGGTCGTGAGACCAGCGCGGAAGAAATTAATGCCGCAATACAAGCCGCAGCAAATGATCAGAATGAAAATGGCCTGTACGGTATTTTGGCAACGACCGACCTGCCGCTGGTCAGTATCGACTTTAACCACGCTGCTGAATCTTCCATCGTTGCCTTAGACCAAACCAAGGTACAAGACGGTGATTTGGTCAGGGTATTGAGTTGGTATGATAACGAATGGGGGTTCTCTAACCGTATGCTGGATACAGCGCTGCACCTTGGTAATTTATGATTCACCCAGTGCTAAATAATTATCAATTCCTTTGATTTTATCCTGTGGATGGTGGTTCACATAAAGAACCGCCGTCCCGCTCCCCGTACAAATCTTCTCAATCAATGCCAGCACTAACTGCCGGTTCATATCATCCAGTCCCAGACAAGGCTCATCCAGAATTAACAGTGGCGGATGTTTAACCATCGCCCGTGCGATTAGTAATAAACGCTGATCACCATAAGACAACTTATTAAACGGTTCATCTGCCCGCTCTTTCATCCCCAGCAGTGCTAACCACTGATCAGCAATCGCTTTCTCAGAATCTGTCGGCTTACTGTACAAACCAATACTGTCATAAAACCCGGAAATAATGACATTACGCACACTCACACTGACCCGGTGCTCCCATTGTAAAGCCGTGGAGACATAGCCAATAAACTGTTTAATCTGCCAGATACTTTCGCCACTGCCACGTTGAAACCCGAAGACAAAAATATCATTCACATAACACTGCGGGTGATCACCGGTAATCAACGATAATAAGCCTGTTTTGCCGCTACCATTCGGCCCGCTTAACTGCCAATGCTGATTTGGTTTAATCGTCCAGTCCAGATTTTCAAAAATCACCGTATCGCCATACTTAATCGCTGCGTTCTGTAAGCGTACCAACGGCTGTGCCGGATCAAGCGGCGGCAAGCTATTTTCAGCAGCAGGATCAGTCGGCGGAATTTCCAGATCGGTCGTCTTCAGATGCAATAACTGATGTAATTCTGCCATCGCCCTCTCATCTGCCCGTTGCACCTGATGCAGCAGCTCACCGTGTTCAACATAAGCGACATCCGTCACAAACTCAGGACACTCATCAAAACGATTAAGCACCATCACCATCTGTACCGTCGAAGCCAATGATGTAAGATACTCATGCAACATCGCATGTGTCTTCACATCCAGCCCCTCAAACGGCTCATCCAACACCAGTAGATCCGGCTGGCTGCCCAGCGCCCGAATCAGCAGCACCTTACGCGTCTCACCAGTCGACAGCTTGCGAAAAGCGCGGTCTAACAGATACTCCAGCTCAAACTTTCTCACCAACTCATCAATCAGCGTTTGATCCCGACCGTCCTCTGCCAGAATCTCACAC
>JBMZDK010000003.1:0-42652 GCA_049614265.1 Thiolinea sp. | reverse complement strand
GCCCGTGACAACCTTTCAACCACAATCGGGTAGAAGTGATTCTCCAGATAAGCCACCACCAAACCAACAATCCGCGAACGGCCGCTGATTAATGAGCGGGCCAGAGCATTTGGCCGGTATCCCAGCTCTTCTGCTGCGGCTAACACCTTGTTGCGCGTATTTTCTGAAACGCTGGCACCAGGCGTAAATGTGCGACTGACAGCTGACTGCGATACATTAGCCCGTCTTGCAACATCGGTAGAAGTGACCGAGGGTTTTGCCATGAAGCCATTTTCCTTCACTGTGCCTGACACAGAGTTATTATGATATGTCTAAGTATACGTATGGCGGGGAGAAGTTTCGAGTCTGAGTAACTTTTGGCAACACGACTTCAGGGATTCACAACAAAAGCTGCCAGTCCCACCACCAACAGCATAGCCAGGGCCATCACAATATTAATACCCCGTTGAATGGCCGGAGCCAGCTCCAGTCGTTGTAACCACACCCCAAGCCCCAGCCAGATAAAGTGAATCGGCACCCAGAACAAATTAATAATGACAAACTTTAATGCCACCTCCATCAACGGCGCATCAGTTAGCAGAGGAAAATTTGAGAGGAAAAACGCGTTTACCGCATAAGCTTTCGGATTCACAAACTGAAGGAGTACACCGCCCCAGAACCCCGGAGGCTCACCGGGGTTGATAAATGCTACTTTTGCACCCGCCAGCGCTATTTTCAGCGCCAGATAAAATAAATAGCATAATGAAACAACCGCCAGCCCAATACGTAAAGCAGGCAACGCTTCCAGCACCGCAAACATGCCCAATGCTACCGCCAGGTAAACGCTGTTATTGCCAACAAAAAGCCCGGCAACAAAACGTAGCCCGGCCTGAAACCCAAAATTTGCGCCGATACCTGCTGTAGTCAGTACACCGGGGCCGGGAGTGATCAACGCAAAAAAAATTGCCGTGCTAAAGGTTGCTATCATCATGCGCTCACTATACCGGAATCACCAGCTGATGATGATTCAATAAACGGACTCCCGTACCGGAAAATACCCATCAGGTCATCTTGTTGCGTATAGTGCGGCTTTTTCCGGAAGTTAAAGCCGTCTAATGAAACTTATTCGATTCTTCAAATGGTTGCTGATCATCAGTCTGGTCACAATTATTGGTGCCTGTGCTGTGAACAGTAAAATCAGCTCCAGTGTTATCGCATCATTAAAAAACTCTGATCACTTTAAAGATGGCAAATTCCATAATACGGCACCACAGGACGAACGTGGGTTCGGTAAATTCATGGAAATTATGGGGCGTTGGGTGACAGAGGAAAAGGTTGATTCAGTACCAGCTAAACCCGTACCGGTAAAAACAGTCACCCGGAAGCAGCTTGATGCGCTGAGTAATGACGCCTTTCACCTGATTAAACTTGGTCACTCATCCCTGTTGCTGAAGGTTTATGGCGAATACTGGTTAATCGACCCCATGTTTTCAGAACGTGCTTCACCGTTTAATTTCGCAGGCCCCAAGCGTTTTCACCCGCCACCAATCACCATCAAGGAGCTACCACCAATCACCCGCGTACTGATTTCACATAATCATTACGATCATTTGGACAAAGCCAGTATTGAACAGCTCGCTTCAAAAACCCGGGAGTTTTTATCCCCCCTTGGCACCGATGGTGATCTGAAGAAATGGGGTGTCGCACCACAGAAAATTAAAACCTTTGACTGGTGGCAGGAATTCAAAACCGATAAAGCTTTATTGGTTTTTACCCCCTCACAGCATTTCTCCGGGCGTGGCTTGAATGATCGTAACTCAACACTTTGGGGTAGCTGGGTAATAAAAACAGCCCGGGAGCGTGTTTATTATAGTGGTGACTCCGGGTACTTTGCCGGGTTTAAAGCGATTGGCGACAAATACGGCCCATTCGATCTGACGCTGCTGGAAACCGGGGCGTACAATACCGACTGGCCGGACGTACATATGTTTCCGGAAGAATCCGTAAAGGCTCACCTTGACCTGCGGGGCAAAACCCTGCTACCGGTACATAACGGAACCTTCGACCTGTCGTTCCACCCCTGGTATGAACCCTTTGAACGGGTAACAAAGGCGGCGAAAGCACAAGGTGTTCAGCTAACAATTCCACTGGTTGGTGAGGTGTTTACTGCCCGGCAGCAGGGAATCACCGAACCCTGGTGGCAAGCCTTGCGTTAAGCCAGCCCGGTCACTTCGCTCGCCGCCTGCTGCCAGATATCGTCTGCCAGTAATGCTGCCCGATTCATAAACGGCTGGCCGAACATACGTTCCAGCCGTTGTGATGATGCGGTGGAGACCTCAAGTTTCGCATTGTCCAGCACATCAATAGCCCCGGCCCGGTTATTGCAAACCAGCGCCATATCACAACCCGCATCCAGAGCCGCATCCGCACGTTCAGCATACCCACCGGCAACCGTTGCCCCCTCCATACTCAGGTCATCACTGAATATCACGCCATCAAAACTCAGTTGTTCACGCAGAATATCCTGCAGCCAGATTTTTGAAAAACCGGCAGGCTGATTATCTACCTGCTCATAAATAACGTGTGCAGGCATCACCGCATCCAGACCACATTTAAACAGCTCACAAAAAGGCTGCATGTCCTCAGCCATAATCTGCTCTGCAGTTCTTTCATCACGGGGTATTGCCTTGTGTGAATCAGCCCTGACCCAACCATGGCCCGGAAAATGCTTACCGGTAGAGGCCATCCCGGCATCACGCATACCCTGTATATAAGCGTCAGCCAGCTTCGCCACAATCGTCGCCTGACGATGAAAAGCACGATCACCGATAACATCACTGATGCCATAATCAAGGTCAAGCACCGGTGCAAAACTGAAATCAATACCCACTGCTCTCACTTCGGCAGCCATTAACCAACCGGACTGACGGGCAGCCTGTAATGCAGCCAAAGGATCAGTTTCGTATTGCCTGCCTAAACCGGCAACCGCAGGTAAGCGGGTGAACTGATCACGAAAGCGTTGTACACGCCCTCCTTCATGATCCACCGCAATCATAATCGGTGTCGGGGAAGCTTCCCGCACAGCTTGACTCAGTGCAGTAATTTGCTCTGCTGACTCATAATTGCGTGAAAAATAAATCAGCCCGCCCACTTTGGGGTGTGCCAGTAATTCACATTCCTCAGCACTGAGTTCAGTACCTTCCAGGTCCAGCATCACACATCCTGTTGTCATTTTATTCTCCTTAGCCCTTATCAAAATTAGCGGTCATTTTAGCGCCATGCTTATATTTATAGCGAACCCGGCAAGATCAAAACTGCCACCTTCATGCTATATACCTTTGGTCTTGTGTTTCTAAAGCATACAGCAATGTTGCTTTATGTATAATGCGCGCTTTTCTAAAGCTGTGGAACCATATCCATGTTGCTATACCTTGCTGCTGTTGCTGCCGGACTACTTATTCTGGCCTGGAGCTCTGACAAGTTTGTTGATGGCGCATCCTGCCTGGCACGCATTACGGGTATTCCTCCCTTAGTCATTGGCATGGTTATTATCGGCTTCGGGACTTCCGCTCCGGAAATGCTGGTGTCGGTATCGGCTGCAATGAACGGTACTCCGGGGCTGGCGCTGGGTAATGCAATTGGTTCCAATATTGCCAATATCGCCCTGATTCTCGGCCTGACTGCAATGATTGTGGTATTACCCGTACACTCCACAGTGGTCAGACGTGAGATTCCCCTGATTCTTCTGGCAGGTATCTTTTCCTGGGTTTTAATCCGCGACGGTAGTATCACACAGTTTGATGGCATTCTGCTGATCCTGACCTTATTCGTATTACTGGGCTGGATGACTTATGCAGCCAATAAACAACATGACCCGGTTTTTGTCGAAGAAGTCAATAAAGATACTGATACTAAAACTGTGAGTGTAAAACATTCACTATTCTGGACGTTTCTGGGCCTGTTACTGCTGGTGGCCAGTTCAAGACTCCTGGTCTGGGGAGCAACAGGAATTGCCATCCGGTTTGGTGTTAGCGACCTGGTGATTGGCCTCACCATTGTCGCCATCGGCACGAGTCTGCCGGAGCTGGCCGCCTCGGTAACCAGCGCCCGTAAAGGAGAAGTCAGTCTGGCAGTAGGCAATATTATCGGCTCTAATCTGTTCAATAACCTTGGTGTTATGGGACTGGCAGCGATTATCGCACCCTTCACGCCACCGGAAGCAGTGCTTGCACGTGATTTGCCGATCATGCTGGTATTGACCCTGTTAATCGTTGTCTTTACCTTTACACCACCGAAACGCAATATTATCTCCCGCTGGGAAGCTATCGTATTACTCAGCATCTTCGCAGCCTATCAGCTGTTACTCTACTACCAGTCGACCTGAATTCATGACTCATACACAAAAAGACCTGAAAGTATTAGCCAGGGCGGTTATTCAAACAGAAATCAGTGCACTACAGGATTTACCGGCACGTATCGATGAACAATTTGTCGCAGCCTGCGAAGCCATCCTTGCCTGTAAAGGCCGGGTCATTGTTTCCGGCATGGGCAAATCCGGCCATATCGGTAATAAAATCGCAGCGACATTAGCCAGCACCGGTACACCCGCCTTCTTTGTACACCCCGGCGAGGCCAGCCATGGTGATTTAGGCATGATCGCTGATGGTGATATAATGATTGTATTGTCTAATTCCGGCAGCACAGGGGAATTACTTTCCATCACCCCGGTCATTAACCGGCTTGAAGTGACTCTGATCGCCATGACCGGTAACCCGGATTCTGAACTGGCGCGTGCCGCCAACTATCATATTTATACCGGCGTTGAAAATGAAGCCTGCCCGCTGGGATTAGCCCCTACTTCCAGCACAACAGCTGCATTGGTTATGGGCGATGCCTTAGCGATTTCCCTGCTGGAAGCACGTGGGTTTACAGCAGAAGATTTTGCCCGCTCACATCCCGGCGGTCGTCTCGGTAAACGTCTGCTGGTACATGTGCGGGATATTATGCACACCGGTGAAGAAATTCCACGGGTTACACCTGATGCTGATATCCGCCTCAGTATCCTGGAAATGACTAAGCGTGGGCTGGGCATGACGGCAATTGTTGATGGTGATGATAATCTGTTAGGCATTTTTACCGATGGTGATTTACGCCGGTCATTCGAAAACAACCGTGATTTACGTCAGACTCAGATCTCTGACCTGATGACCTGTGATTCATTAACAACCACACCAGACGAACTGGCAGTCACAGCGCTTAATCTGATGCAGGAAAAAGCGATCACTGCACTACCTGTAGTGCAGGACAGGCAAATTGTCGGTATTATCCATATGCACGACTTATTACGCGCAGGGATTGTTTAATGGAGCAAATCAGGGAAAAAGCCAGCCAAATCAAATTGGTTATTTTTGATGTGGATGGTGTGCTAACCGATGGCAGTTTGTTCTACGATAACCAGGGGCAGGAATATAAGGCCTTTAATTCGCGGGATGGCCATGGCATCCGCATGCTGCAGGATGGTGGTATCAAAATGGCCATTCTGACCGGACGCAAGTCTGAGTTAGTCATGCACCGGGCGCAAAATCTCGGTATTGATCCGGAACTGATTTATCAGGGGTATCGCGATAAACGCCCGGCGTTTGCTGAACTCTGTACCAAAACCGGCATCCAACACAATGAAATCGCTTATGTTGGTGATGATGTGATCGACTTACCGGTAATGAGCAAAGTCGGATTGGCTATTGCTGTGGCTGATGCCCACCCTTTTGTGAAACAACATGCGCATTGGGTCACCGGGACGCCAGGTGGCAAAGGTGCAGCACGTGAAGTGTGCGAGACATTGCTGGATGCGCAGGGTAAATTACAAAGTATGCTGGAATCCTATCTGAATTAGCCATGAAAAAACGCCATTTTGTTCTGGTTTTGGGGTTACTGGCAGTGATGATGATCAGTAATCTGGAAGATTACATTAGTAGCCCGCAATTCAGTATTGGTGAACAGGAATACGAGACAATTGACTATTACCTGACAGACTTTAGCCTCAGTGCAATTCAGGCTGATGGTAAGGTTAGTCATACAGTAGACGGGCAATACCTCGCTTACTGGCAAAGCAAAGAAGCCAGTTTTATTATTCAGCCCCGGCTGGTTAGTAAGGATAACAGTGGGAATACACAAGCTCGCGGACGTCAGATTGATGGTGTGGTGCTAACCGCTGAAGAAGCATTAATTGACCATAAGACTGAAGAAGCTGAACTCAGTGGTGCGGTCAAACTGCGGGTGAGCAACAATGAGACAACCCAGCTTAGCCTTGATACTTCACAGCTGAAATACCGTATCGGGGACAAACATATTAGTACTGAGGAAGATGTCAGTATCATCAGTCCTCATATACAACTCACAGGAACCGGCCTCGACAGTAATCTGAACGAGACCACATTAAGGTTAAATGCCAATGTTAAATCAACTTACAGGCCTAATTAGTATTGCCTTACTGTTAGGCATTAGCGCTACAGCTCATGCACTCAGTAGTGACGTTGAAAAACCTGTCAGCATCGAAGCTAACTCCGTTGTTTTCAATAAAAATGCCGGAACCGCAGTCTATGCCGGGCGGGTTGAAATTGTGCAGGGTACACTACGTATTACTGCAGACCGTATAGAAATAAATGCCCCTAAAAATGAAATTCAAACCATTAAAGCCACGGGCAGTCCGGTCATGTTCAAACAAACCATGGATAGCGGCAAAGGTGCTGTGGGGCAGGCAAAACTGATGATGTACTTTGTCACTCAGAAACGTCTGCAGCTTAGCGGCAATGCCAGCCTGAAACAGGATAAGGATGCCTTCACCAGCAATATTATCGAATATTCCACCGCTTCCGGTGAGTTAAAAGCCGGTGGCGGTAAAGCAGCGAATGGTAAGCCCGGGCGTGTAAAAGCCATTTTCTACCCCACGAATAAAGCCAAGTAAACTGGTTACGGAAATCAAAACACAGTGGCTGTTTTAAGCGCACGACACCTGCAAAAAAGCTATAAAAAACGTCAAATCCTGAAAGACGTTAATATCGATGTTAACAGCGCCGAAGTGGTTGGTCTGCTGGGGCCAAACGGGGCCGGTAAAACCACCTGCTTTTATATGATTGTTGGTCTGGTTGGCCCGGATGGTGGCACAATTCATATTAACGACCGGGATATTACTCAGGCTCCGATGCATGAACGTGCGCGTGCCGGGCTGGGTTATCTGGCTCAGGAAGCCAGCGTCTTCCGCAAACTCACAGTCACTCAGAATATTCTGGCCATCCTGGAACTACGTAAAGACCTTAATCGCCGGGGGCGGCAGCAAAAACTGGAACAATTACTGGAAGAATTCCAGATTACGCATCTGCGTGACACACAGGGTATCAGCCTATCCGGTGGTGAGCGCCGCCGCCTTGAAATTGCCCGGGCACTGGCAACAGAACCAGCATTTATTCTACTGGACGAGCCTTTTGCCGGAGTTGATCCGGTTTCTGTACTTGAAATCCAGAAAATCATCCGGCATCTGGTTGAACGCAATATTGGCGTCCTGATTACAGACCACAATGTGCGTGAAACCCTTGGTATTTGCCACCGTGCTTATGTACTCAGTGAGGGCTGTATCCTGACTGCCGGAACACCTGATGAAATATTAAATAATGAACAGGCCCGCAAGGTTTATCTCGGCGAAAATTTCCAGCTATAGCCTGTTCATGGTATTTAGCTGTACCTCAAATTAATGAATAACCACTTATCTGTCATATACTTATCATTCACTTGTTAGTAGAACTTTGTCAGTATAGTATTGTCTTATGGCGAGATAACAACTAATTGAGGGCTTTACCATGAAACAAACAATTCGTCTGACTTTACTCCTGTCCGCAACTGCACTTTTCACTGCTGCCTGTGCACCGGTACCATTTGAAAATCAAAGCACAGCCAGCAACACGTATACAGCACCGGCACCAACACCGGTCAGCAGTACAGCTGCGGCACCGGTACCGGAAGCAGGGCCATTATCCGAAGTGGCTGCTGCGCCTGCCCCACAAACCACAGCTGCTACAGTAACTGTTACTGTACCTGCGGCAACGGCTACACCGGTGGCCACGGTACCTCAGGTTCCGGCAGCAACTAATACCGGCGGCTCTTATGATACTTATGCTGCCAGCAATACCCATTCATCAGGCACCACATACGATTACAGCGGCGGCGGGGCGAATAGCTACACCACTTATAATAACTCGACGGCAAGTGCCAATACTTATGCTGCTAACACCAGTACCAACAACTATTACAGTGGCGGTAATGACAGCTATACCGGTGGCAGCAATAATTACGCAGCAGCTAATTCATCAGGCGCAGGTGGGACAGCAGCCGTACAAATTTTCGCCACCGTAAGCCAGGCAAAAGCAGAGCGTATTCGCCAGGATGTGAGCAGCCAGGGCTTACAGGCCATTGTGGATCAGGTAGACGGATTATATAAAGTACGTATTCCTTACCCAACTGCCAGCCAGGCACGTGCCAATTTAACCAGAGTTCGTCATGTTTCCGGTACACCGGGAGCGTTTGTCACCACACGGTAATTGATGCATACAAGCTTCTGACCAATAAAAAAACCGGCTGATAATGCCGGTTTTTTTATTGGATAAATGACAATAGAATTCAATCAGCTGTATCTTTTAACGCCCGAATTTGCGCTAATATCTCCGGGTCATCCCACTCCCGCTCACCGGTAACATGATATACCAGCTTGCCTTCAGGATTAAGCATCACCGTGGTTGGCATGCCTTTGATCTTCCAGCGCTTCATGCTCACACCTTTTTCATCAAGCAATACCGGAAAATCAATCGGGAAATCCTGCAAAAAAGCTGTGACAGCTGTTTTTTCTTCACCCACGTTTACCGCCAGCATCGCAATATCATCATCTTTTAAAGCCTGCCAGGTACGATTTAATGCCGGTAATTCTGCCCGGCATGGCGGACACCAGGTCGCCCAAAAGTTAATAACCAGTGTTTTCCCCAGATATTCAGTCATTTGATGCTGTCTGCCACTCAAATCAGGCAATGCCAACTTATGCTCAGATGCCGCACTATCCACACTGATTGAATCCGTTGTTGGTGCATCTAAACTCCCAGTGGTTGGTAGCTTAGCTGAGGCTATCTCTCGTGCTTTCTTTGAATCTTCATCGGCTAAAACACCGGTGGGTTTATTTAATGCCCCCTCCACTACCTGCAGTATATGACTGGCTGGCATACCATAAGGCACAATAGTGTCGACCTTTCCCATACGATCTAACACATAAATATCAGCACTGTGATCAACATTATAATACGGGTCTCCGGGCGACTTTTTGATGAGCTCATAGCGCGCCCGATAAGCTTTTGTCACCGAATCAATCCGGGACTTACTGCCCGTTAATCCCAATAACTGCTTACCAAAAAATGGAACGTATTGCGCCAGCTTTTCTACTGTGTCCCTTTCAGGGTCAACAGTAATGAACACTACACTCACCTGATTTGCACGTTCCTCAAGTTTTTTAACCACACTGGCCATTTTAACCAGACTGTCAGGACATATACTGGGGCAATGAGTGAAGCCAAAAAACATCACGACAGCCTTACCACGCTGATCAGCCAGCTGGTAAGTGTTGCCATAGTGATCAGTTAAGCTAAAATCACCACCAATGGTTTCTTCAGCAGCCTGTACCTGCGCCCGCACAATGAAAAGACAAAACAATAATATTGCCAACAACCAGTTGTTCAGCGGGAGTTTCACTGTTGATCTCCGGCAACCGCCTCTCCCTCAATCGGAGCAGTTTGCTGATTCGCCCAGTTCGGATCATTACGTGTTAAATCCCCTACCGGTGCCGCAAAAGCATCTGATACCAGTTCATCAACATTGCTGCCGGTTAGTGACTCCATAAACGTAACCAAATGACCTACTTCGTCCTCATTCAGCTGTAGTGGCCTCAATAGCGGACTGAGGCCCGGATTTGGAATTCCTCCCTGATTATAAAAATCCACAACTTCCCGTAAGGTACTGAATGCACCATCATGCATATAGGGTGCTGTCAGCGCTACATTACGCAATCCCGGTGTTTTATACTTCCAGCGGTCAGCCGGATTTTGTGTCACTTCATACAACCCCACATCTTTTGGTGGTGGTTCACTGAAGGTGTCAATCAGGCTTTGTTCCACTTCCACAAACACACCGGGAGCGAGCGCAACCTTACGCTTAGCAGGACGAATGCCCATTGAGTTTTTGTAGCCGATGCCGGTATTGTGCAGTTTGTCATCGCTAAATAAAGCATGTTCTTCGCCAACGTGATGGCAGGCTACACATCCCGCTTTACCGGTGAACAAACGGAAACCTTTTTTTGCATTCTCACTCAATGCATCTTCCTGCCCGGCATACTTCCAACGATCAAAAGCAGAATTCGCGGATAACAGTGCCCGCTGAT
Organism: Thiolinea sp.; assembly: GCA_049614265.1. GTDB lineage: Bacteria > Pseudomonadota > Gammaproteobacteria > Thiotrichales > Thiotrichaceae > Thiolinea. The sequence continues at coordinate 32,205 of JBMZDK010000003.1, read as the reverse complement.
AAGCAGAAAAGGCATCACCAAGATTTTGCATCGACACGCCCTGATCATAGACCTGTTCAAAACGCCCCTGATAATCAGGTATTTTACGTATTTTCTCCAACACGTAACCTATCGACGGATTAGCCATCTCATTATGCGCCAGCAAAGGCGCCCAGATTTGCTCTTCCAACCGGAATTCCCGCCCATCATGAAACAGGCGTTTAGGGTAAGCCACGTTGTATAATGTTGGTGCATTACGCCTTACACTGCGACCCTCCACACCAACCGAAGTTTTCATTTCATTACTGGTAAACCCTTGCTCCGGCACGTGACACATAGCACAGGAAAACGTATCGTTTAATGACAGGCGCCGGTCAAAAAACAGTTTACGGCCCAACTCGATTTTTTCCGGGCTTAAACCAGCAACGGTCTCTTCCGGCAATGGCGGCAAGCCCAATGGCGGGCGTTTCACAATATTAAATAAATCGGCGTCCTCACCCGTGCGGGTCATCAATGCTTTTGTCTGAGTCTGGTAATTCTTACTATCGTAGCCATCTTTGTTATCGCCCGGTTTTGACAGGGTCGCAACAGGAATCGCTGTTTCATCCGCACTCGCCAGCGTCAGTAATTTCTCTGAAGGGAGCGTTTCCAAAAACAGGGTTTTCAGATCAGTCTGTAAAATATCAGGGTGTAAAAAGCCTACACTGTAGATATTGCGTATTTCTAACTCAGGGTCGATCAAAAAGACCCGCAGGATATGCGCGTAATCATCCGTTTCTTCACCGTTTACAGATATTTCACGCTGAATCTCCTGATTATAAGCTTGCAGGATTGGCTCAAGTGCAGCTTCTGATTCCGTGGTTAAAAAACGCCACTCACCTGCTTTACCGGCATATTGGTAGTTTTTTCCATATAAACGCATGACTTCCGGTGTGTCACGCACCGGATCAAAACTGAAGCTGATCAGGCGTAGACGTTCAGCTAATTCAGGCTGCTTCTGCATTTCAGCTTTCATTTTGTAAAATACATAGCTGGACAGCGGGCAGCCGTTAACATCTTTGCAATTACTATAAATAAAGCTCAGAAGATTATATTTGCCTTTAAGTAAGTCGTGCAATTGACGGGGTTTCCCTTCCTCATCCAATACCAAAGCATCAGGAGCCTTTCCCAGTTTATGCAACTCATAGCTGCCGGGTGCAGAAAGCTGATAGCCAAGATCACCGTAACCCGGTGCCAAAACCACTTCGTCAGCACTGCTTAAAGATGGGAGAACAAAAGAGGCAAACAGATAAAAAAGTGCAATGAGGATGGAGGGAGAGGTTCTTTTCATAATCGACCTGATAAATACAATACCCTGCAAAACAGGGCATTGTATTGTGGTACTAACTAAAGAGAAGATTTACTGGGTAATTAACTTAACCAGCTCACTGGTTTTCTTTTGTTTGGTTTTTGCATACAGCGAATAAGCACCAAAGCGCATCTGATGCGGGCGGCCCAACTTCAGCTCATTAAAGTCCAGCGCAAACTGCTCTTCCAGCTCAGAACCATTCCAGGTAAAGCTTTTGAAGTACTGATCATTATCATCACCCTTCTTATCCCAGTTCGCCAGCAATGAAGAGGTGTAATACACGCGTTCACCACTCCAGCTGGATGATGCCATATTGACTTGCGCGCCAATCTCTTTTTCATATGTCTGTTTTGGATTATCAATATCAGTCAGATCGAAATAACGGGTCTTACCGTCCATAAAGGTATTAATCCATAAACCCTTGTCATCAGACTGTAATGAGATATCCACTGGTAGAGGGATTTTGGAAGCATCACCAATATCTGCAATTGGCTTAGCCTGCCACTCACCTTCATCGTCCTCATGAATCAGCCAGAGCTTTGAAGTGAGTGCGGTAGTCGTCACACACCAGTTATTCTGTGGATTCCAGGCACAGCGAATTTCCAAAGGCGCACCGGGCACATCAAGAATTTTCTTTGGCTTCTTAGAATGCAGATCCCAGATAACAACAGTATTACCAAAGCGTTTCATCGCCTCAGCGTCATTAATCATCTTACCCATGTCCATCATATAGTTAGACCAGCCGGTAAACGATGAAGTCACCATTACATTGCGGCGCGGCAAAACTCTCAGGTCATAACCATAACCATCGGCAAACTTACCGGTCTTCTCAGCACCATTCAGATTTTCATCAGTTGGCATCCAGTGAGTTGCCAGGTATTGACCACTATTGGTGTACTCAACCATTGCGGTACGACCGCCGTTATCTTTGTTATTAGATAAACCGGTTACCATCATCCGGCCAGGTAATGCGTAGGTTGTATGCGGGCCAACCACACCGCCACTGGCAGATACAAAATCCGTAATCACATTATTCAGGGTTGGCTTTGCCGGATCTGTGTGTACGTCAAAGACAAAAATCTTATTGGTATCCAGTCCACCTGCCCAAAGGTATTTACGGTCATCAGTAAAACCGGAATGGTGAGCCTCATTACGACCGCCAACAGATAAAGTATTGATTACCTGACCATACTTTTCAGACTTTGGGTTAACATCAACAGTCACCAGCTTGTCCTGACCGTCACCCAGGCCATCAACACCCAGAGTCCAGATGTAAACAAAGTCTTCCTGGCCGGTAATTTTTGCCATATAAGGCGACATACAGGTTTCGTCAGCAAGGACAGGGGAAGGGTTTAACAGGCCACCAGCCAGCAGCAATGAGCCGGACAAAGCTAATGTAGATAGTATTTTCTTACGGAAGTTAAATTTCATTGTGATCATCTCCTCCAGAATAGATGGTTATCAGCGACATATTGCAGACAAAACCACCGGAACCGCTTAGGTTTCAATCACAGCTCCGAACGGAATCCTGCTTAAATCCGTCCTGTGTAAAATAGAATGAATGTTCATTCTTGTCAATTGCCATTAATGCAAACTTGGGCTAGCATCACCATCCATGCCTTACTTGAAAAAACAAATTCCACAGCCCGAACCCATCGATTGCCGCATCCTCAGTGCAGCATTGGATTTGTTTGTGCGCGATGGTTATCACAGCGTTTCCATCCATCACATTCAGAAAAAAGCCAATGTTAGCATTGGCTCAATATACAACCACTTTGGTGGTAAAGAAGGGGTCGCCCGCGCACTTTATGTCCACATCCTGAAAGAAATGGAAGAATTAGTGGATGATGCGGTTGCGGCTGAAACATCACCGGTAATGCAATGCAAATCAATTATCCGTGATCTGTTTCGCTACACAGAATCTCACCGTAATATTATTGCCTTCGTTTTTCATGCTAAACACGTTGAATTTCTGCCCGATCAGCCGCATGCCTGCGACTCCGCCCCCTTCATTAAAATGCGTGGTATTGTCAAAAACGGGGTGGATTGCGGCGAGCTACGTAAAATGGATACCTGGGTTGCAGCTTCAGCCGTCTTCGGTGGCGCTATCCGCATGATTCAGCTGCGTCTTGAAAATAAGCTGGATCAACCCCTCCCGATTTATTTTGACCAGGTCGCAGAGTCAGCGATTGCCGGTGTCAGAGCTGATAATACCTATCATCAAAGAGAGAGTTCCCCTCTCGTTGAGTTTGCAATAGACTGAGCCACATACTGCGCAGCAAGGTACTATTCAGTAAATGGTTATCAGTGAAATCTGAATCTCAGGTTATGCATGATCTTGTCCGCGCACCCACTTGATTGAATGAGGAATTATCTTATGCCCGGTTTATTACCTGATATTGATCCTGATGGCCTGCTGGAATATTCAGTAGTCTACACTGACCGTTCTCTTAACCACATGTCCCAATCCTTTCAGGGCGTTATGCGTGATATTTCCTCGACTTTGAAAGAAGTATATAACGCACACGCCGTTGCTGTTGTACCCGGTAGCGGTACTTTTGGCATGGAAGCAGTAGCGCGTCAGTTTGCTAAAGACCAGGATGTTATGGTGATCCGAAATGGTTGGTTTAGCTTTCGCTGGACACAGATTTTCGACGCTTCCGGGCTACCGGCCAGTTCAACAGTCATGAAAGCGCGCCGGGTAAATGACGAACACCAGGCTGCTTTTACACCGGCCCCGGTTGAAGAAGTGGTTGCCGCTATTCGTGAGAAAAAGCCATCATTAGTGTTTGCACCACATGTTGAAACCTCTGCCGGAATGATCTTACCGGATGACTATATCAGCGCAGTCGCGGAAGCAGTACATGAAGTTGGCGGCATGATGGTACTGGACTGTATCGCTTCCGGAACGGTTTGGGTTGATATGGAGAAAACCGGCGTTGATGTACTGATTAGCGCCCCACAAAAAGGCTGGAGCGCATCTCCCTGCTGTGGCCTGGTGATGATGAGTGAGCGGGCACGTCAGCGTATTGAAGACACGAATAGCGATAGTTTCGCCTGCGACCTGAAAAAATGGCTGCAAATCATGGAAGCCTATGAAAATGGTGGTCATGCTTATCACGCGACAATGCCAACTGATGCTCTGGCACGTTTCCGCGATATTATGGCAGAAACCCGTGAGTATGGCTTTGACAAGGTTTGTGAGGAACAGCTGGAACTGGGACGGGCGGTACGCACCTTACTTGCTGAAAAAGGTTTTAACAGTGTCGCAGCAGACGGTTTTGGCGCACCAGGTGTAGTTGTTTGTTATACCGATGATGCTGATATTCACAACGGTAAGAAATTTGCCGGTGTTGGTCTGCAAATTGCCGCCGGAGTTCCTTTACAATGCGATGAACCGGCAGATTACCGGACTTTCCGTATTGGACTATTCGGACTGGATAAGTTGCATAATGTTGAAGCAACTGTCGCGAAGCTGGATTCAGCCTTACAGCAAATTTTGTAAAGATCAGCTAGCAACGCTTAGCACCTAAAAGCCTCATTACTGAAACAAAATCCGCTGTAAATCACCGGATTTTGTTTCAGGTGTAAGAAGCCCATAGCTATAGTCCCAATCGCCCTCTTCTTTACCGGGAAACAGCAGGCGCAGCACAAGATAATAGGCGCTCAACCAATTGCAAATCCTCTTCAGTATCCACCCCCGGCCCCGGTATCTCATTAGCAATATCCACATGGATACGAAAACCATAATACATGGCCCTTAGCTGCTCCAGCTTTTCCAGTGACTCCAGCGGGCAGGGTTGTAATCGGGAGAAAGCCCGTAAAAATGCAGCACGATAGGCATACATACCAATATGCCTTAACGCAAACTCACTGACAGCAAAAGCCTCAGCCTTATTTGCATCTCGCTGTAAGGGAATCGGCGAGCGGCTAAAGTACAAAGCCATGCCGTTTATATCACGTACCACTTTCACAATATTTGGATCAAGAAATTCTGCTTCATCATGCAATGGTGTCGCCAATGTTGCCATCGCCGCATCTTCACTATTAGCAAGGTTCTGTGCCAGTTGCACCAAATTTGCAGTTGGAGTCAGTGGTTCATCTCCCTGAAGATTGACCACCACAGTGTCATCCGGCCAGTCATAAATCTGCACGACTTCTGCCAACCGGTCACTTCCGGACTCATGGTCACCGGAAGTCATACAGGCTTCAACACCAAAGCCAGCGCACACTTCACTGATTCTGGAATCATCCGTTGCAATAATGATGTCAGAAAAACCTTCAACACTAATCGCGCGCTCATACACATGCTGCACCAATGGCTTGTTCTGTAATAAACGCAGCGCTTTCGCGGGCAAGCGTGTCGAAGCATAGCGGGTAGGAATGACTAATACCGGTTTCATTCAGCCAACTGCTCCACTTCTTCCTGAGTCAGTTCACGGGCTTCCTCTTCCAGCATTACCGGCGTCCCGTCTTTAATTGGGTAAGCTAAACGTGCTGCTTTTGAAATCAATTCCTGCGCTTGTTTGTCATAAATCAGACTACCCTTGGTCACCGGGCAGGCCAGAATATCCAGCAACTTCTTATCCATTTATTGTCAACTCCTTTACCTTCTGTAAAAAGGCTTGTTCGAATCCTTCATCCAGCTCAGCCTTTACCGGCAAATACCAACAGTTTTGTGTCTTGTCATCAGCAAACTGCTGGCATTTTACCGCATCTTTTTCTGTCATCAGTATCGGGGAATTATCAGCAAAACAAAACTCATCACCCTGAAATAAATAATGATCAGGGTAAAAGTGTGTCGTACACTGCAACCCCGCGCCTTGCAGAGTAGCCACAAAACGTCCGGGATTCCCAATACCCGTTACCACATGTACGGCCTTACCTGAAAATTCAGTCAGCGGACGTGAAACCCGTTTATTCTGCACAGAAACCAGCCAGCTGCCACGAATTTTCATCGCATACTCGCCCTGCTCCGCCCGCCCGTTGCAGACAACGAAATCACATTCGTGAAGCCGTTCCGGTTTTTCACGCAGCGGCCCGGCAGGCAGGCAATAACCATTACCCAATCGCCGTGAACCATCAACCACAGCAATTTCTATATCCCGACCCAATGCATAGTGCTGCAGCCCATCATCGGCTAAAACCATATTAACATCATAATTTTCCAGCAGGTAAGACACCGCGTTGGGGCGATCCACACTTACCACAACCGGCACACCGGTGCTGACAGCCATCATTAATGCCTCATCACCAACATCTTCAGGCTTATTTTGATAAGTCACTGGTTTGGGCATGGCTTTATCTGACTGAGAACCATATCCACGACTGACAATACCGGGCCGGTAGCCATTTTGCTGTAACAATTGTACCAAGCGCATTGTCAGAGGCGTTTTCCCGGTGCCCCCTACAGCAATATTGCCAACGATGATGATGGGTGTGCTGAAAGACCGTTGAACAGCAGTCAGTTTTTTGCGCCGGTATTTTGCAACAGCACAAAACAATGCACTTAACGGTAATAACAATGTACGTTCCAAAGGCCGGGTGCCATACCAGACCTGTTCCAGCCAGCTTGCCATTCGTTGACGTCTAGCCATCAGCAAACCATGTTTTGCTTTGATTAATCTGTTTGTTTTTCGGTGAACTGCAACCGATGTAATTTTGCATATTGCCCATTTTCTGCCATTAATTCATCGTGCGTACCAGATTCTACAATTTTACCACTATCCATCACCAGAATTCTGTCAGCAGACTCAATGGTTGATAAGCGGTGAGCAATGATGAAAGTAGTGCGGCCGGTCAGCAAATGATCCAGTGCAGCCTGAATATGATGCTCTGATTCAGAGTCCAGTGCTGATGTTGCTTCATCCAGAATCAACAGGGGCGCATCAGCCAGGATAGCACGGGCAATCGCAATGCGTTGCCGTTGGCCACCGGATAACAATGCACCATTATCACCGGTTACCGTATCCAGTCCCTGTGGCAGCTTTTCGATAAACTCAAGCGCATGTGCCGCTTCAGCAGCAGCTCTGATCCGTTCTTCGCTGACATTTCCTAAAGCGCCGTAAGCGATATTATTACGCACACTATCATTAAACAGCACTACATCCTGCCCCACATAGGCAATTTGCCGACGCAGTGAAGTCAGGCTCAGCTCCATTAGCGGAATGTTATCCAGCAATATTTCACCACGCTGATAGTCATAGAAGCGAACCAGCAAATTAACCAGTGTTGTCTTGCCACTTCCGGACTTACCGACTAAAGCAATTCGCTGCCCAGGCTGTACTGTAAAACTAATCTTATCCAGTGCCGGCAATTCACTATCTGTATAGTGAAAGCCAACCTGCTGAAAAGTCACCTCACCCCGGCATTGCTCCAGTGCAAGTTTGCCACTATCGCGCTCCGGCGTTTCGTCCAGTAAGCCAAATATGCTCTCACCGGCGGCAATAGCCTTTTGCAACTGTGCATTTAACTGCGTCAGATTACGAATCGGTGTCAGCAGCAAGATCATTGCCATAATAAACGACATGAAGATGCCCGGCGATAAGGTCGCCAGTGTCTCTTCACGTGTGGCAATATAAACTATCGCCGACAGCGCAATAGCAACCAGGAACTGCACCAGTGGAGTACTCAGCAATTCCGTCACCAGGCGTTTCATCTCTAATGCCATATTGCGCTGGTTAGTGGCACGAAAACGCTCGGCTTCATGCTTTTCGCCACCAAAAATACGCACTACCTTATAACCCCGGATCAGCTCATTACCCAGCTGTGTTACATCACCCATTGACCCCTGTACTTTATGACTCAGGCGTCGCAAACGCCGGGTAACATAAATAATGACCAGGGTGATTAAGGGCATAATAATCAGAATCCCCAGAGTTAACTGCCAGCTTCGATACAACATCAATCCCAGCAAACCAATGACCGTAGCAGATTCCTGAATCAACACCGTAATACCGCGGGTCGCAGCATTTGCCAGCTGATCCGTGTAATAAGTCAGGTGGGCGAGCAAATCACCAGAGGTTTTGCGCTGAAAGTAATTTACCGGAAGGCGTAACAGGTGCTCAAAAATTTCACCGCGAATCTGCTGCACTACTTTACGTCCGACCCAGCTCATAAAATAGCTGGCGACAAACATAGAAACACCGCGCAGCAAAAAAATTCCAAGGATACCGATTGGCAACCAGTTAATCACATCCGGATCACGTTGCAGAATAGCCTGATCCAGCAAAGGCCCCATTACCCAGGCAAATAAGGGCTGAGTAAGGGCACTGAGAATTAGCCCAACCACCGCAATTAACAACAGGTGCCAGTATTGTACCGAATAATTCACCAGTCGCCGGTAAACCTTTATCCCTGTTGTCATTCGCATCCGGTCAAGAATTTAAAGAAGGTTTTTATTTCCTGCGTTCAGACTGAGTAGTCGCAATCGAAAAATTGGTCAAGCCCAGTCGTCCGGCAATATCCATCGCAGTGACCACAGATTGGTAATTTACCGTGGCATCAGCAGAAATAACTAACGGCGGCACCTTATCCATATCATTTAAAACCAGCGTCATAGCCTGAAACAATGTTTCCGGTTTGTTATTCAGCACTTCGCGACCATTGACATAATAACGTCCCTGGCTATCAATCAACAACTCAATCTTATCCTGTTTGGCCGCCTGCACTGTATTTGTTGCAGTGGGTAATTCGATTTTTATTTCAGCTTTACGATCAAACGTTGTTGTTACCATGAAGAAAATCAACAGTAAAAACACAACGTCAATAAGCGGGGTCAGATTAACATCAACCTCCTCCTGACGCCGGGGCCGGAAATTCATACCGACCCTCCGACTGTGCTGCGTTGACGCCGGGCAGCAGCTATGGCGGCCGCCGCTTTGGTTGAAGCAGTCGGCGGTTGTGAGGATTGAGGTCTTGGCGTAGCAGAAGGCGAGAGCCGGGCTGAATTATTGGTTTGATTCACAATTTCAATGAGCTTAATCGCTTCCTGCTCCATGCCGATAACATAATTATCAACTTTTGCTTTGAAGTAACGATGAAAAATTAGCGCGACAATGGCGACAGCAATACCTGCTGCAGTGGTAAACAAAGCCTGAGAAATACCACCGGCAACGGTAGCCGGATCACCAACACCCACCTGAGTAATTTTACTGAAAGCGGTGATCATCCCCAACACGGTGCCCAGCAACCCCATCAGAGGCGTAATCGCCGCAATAGTACCCAGCGCTGTCATATATCGTTCCAGTTTATGTACAGCATGACGCCCGGCCTCCTCCAGATTCTCTTTCAGAATATGCCGGGGTGCGGTGCTACTGGCCAGGCCCGTTGCTAACAGACCACCAACGACTGAACTTTTATTCAACTCATCAATATTTTCCTGTGCAACCTGCCCACCAGCTGCTAATTCACGGGCACGCCGGATATCATTAGCCGGCATCACCTTCCCCATCCTCAATGAGAGAAAACGCTCGATAATAATTGCCATCGCGATGACAGAGCTGAGAATAATGGGAATCATCAGCCATCCGCCGGCCCTGATAAATTCGATCATTGATTAAGCCTCGTACTTTTTATCAATTTTAGCTTAATGCCTTGTCATTATCGATTCCCCACACAAGGAACTATTTGCAGCATTAAACCCTGTTTATGATATTTTGACAGATTAAAAATGTACCGGAGATGTATATCAACAGAAAAAGGCCCTGATTACTCAGCAAAAACATCATGATCTTTGAAGCCTTCCGGTTATCCGCTGCATTCGGTATTCAGACCATTAGACGGCTAAAATCTACCTGTCATAATAATAACGGATGCCAACATGACTGCTGCCACCCCACAGCTAATCAGTGCCACGCTTGATGCGCTGAATGCCGTATTACCCGGCAAAGATCAACAAATCAAACTGGCCTTAACCGGTTTATTAGCCAACGGCCATTTGTTACTGGAAGATCTTCCCGGTATGGGTAAAACCACCCTGGCACATGCACTGGCTAAAGTCTGTGGTCTGGCATATAAACGGGTACAATTCACCAGCGATCTGTTGCCTGCAGATTTAATTGGCGTCTCTATTTTTGAAAAACAAACCAGCAGCTTCACATTCCACCCCGGGCCGGTCTTCAGCCAGATTTTTCTCGCCGATGAACTAAACCGTGCTTCCCCCAAAGCACAAAGCGCCTTGCTTGAAGCCATGGAAGAACAACAGGTCAGCGTTGACGGCACAACACATTCTCTTCCCGAACCATTTTTTGTCATTGCCACGCAAAACCCTCAAAGTCAGTCCGGCACCTTTCCATTACCCGAATCACAACTTGACCGTTTTCTTTTACGCATCTCGTTGGGTTACCCCGATCCGGAAGCAGAACGGGAAATGCTTAAAGGCAGAGACGGACGCAGTATGATTGCTAAAATGCCACAGGTACTGGGTGAAGCCCGTCTGCGCGCCCTGCAATCGCTGATTCCACAGATCGTGATAAGCGATACTTTGCTAGATTATATCCAGCGTCTGATTGCTCATACCCGCCATTCCGGCCAGTGCCAAACCGGTTTATCCCCCCGTGGAGCACAGGCACTGGTGAAATGTGCCCAAAGCTGGGCTTTATTACAGGCCCGGAGCCATGTTTTGCCAGAGGATGTGCAGGCAGTTTTCACTGCTGTTGCCGGTCACCGCCTCATCGGACGTCAGGAAGCTCAGGGCGATCAACTGGCACGTCACATTCTGGCCCAGGTCGACACAGTAGATAATAATCGTGCCTGATGCCCTGCAACCCAATTTCGATCGCTGGCTCAAACGGCGTTTACCCAAAGTAAAACAAGCAACGCTAAATCAACGCCGGATTTTTATTGTACCGGGCAAACTGGCAATTGGCATGCTTGCCCTGATCGTATTACTGTTTATCCTCGCCATTAACTTCCAGAACTCACTGGTCTATGTGGTCTGTTTCTGGTTAATGGCACTGCTGGTTATCAATATCCTTTACACCTACCGCAATTTATCCGGACTAACCATTACCGCCATCGCTGCTGAACCTTGCTTTGCGGGTGACAATGCAATACTGGAGGTAGAAGTCTCCCGACCGGCAAAACTAAAAAAATATGCCATTGATATTGGCTGGCCGGAACACGATATGGCTGAGGTAAACCTGGACACCCATCAAAATACCCGGATTCGCCTGTCTCACCCAACCCGGGAACGCGGGCACTTTGCAATTCCCCGCTTGTATATTGAAACCCGTTATCCGACCCGTCTGGCAGTTGCCTGGTCTTACTTGACACTTGACCTTAACAGTATTGTCTATCCCGAACCCAAATCTCAGCCGGTTGAGCAACACACACATTCAGCCAGCCAACAGCATGAAGGTGGAGCAGATATTCCACACGGCAGCAGTGATTTTGGCGGCATTCGTGATTACCAGCCGGGAGATACCCCCCGACATATTCACTGGGGGAAATACGCTCAGACCGGTGAGCTGTATACAAAATCCTTTGTAGATTATGCCAGCCATGAACTGTGGCTGGACTGGGATAAGTTACCTGTTTCCGGTATAGAAAGCCGCTTGTCACACTTGTGCAGTCGCATTCTGGAATGCCACAAAGCTCAGCTGGAATATGGCCTGATTATTCCGGGGTGCCGTATTACACCCGACAAAGGAGAAGCCCACAAGCATCGCTGTCTGACCGCACTGGCGTTATATGGTAAACAGACATGAAAACAACCGTCAGTTATACCGGTACTATCTGGCTGCTCGTTACGCAATTATTTGTGATGCTGCCCTTCACGCTGTATTTACCCGTCTGGTTAATACCCGTTTTGTTTTTCACCGCTGGCTGGCGTATCCGTGTACTGAAAGGGCATACTGAACAACCCGGTACCATTATCAAGGTAATCATGGTTATTACCGGCCTGGGTGCACTAGCACTGAGCGGGCTGCCCTTCCCCTCCCTGGATCTGATGGTATCCGTTTTACTGCTGGGCTTTGCTTTTAAAACACTGGAAGTTGTGACCCGGCGCGATGCAGTCATTGTCGTTTTTCTCGGATTCTTCCTCGTCGCCGTCCATTTTTTGTATTCACAGTCTATGCTGGCAGGCTTATATGGCATCATTTCAATGATTGCGTTAACTGCTGCCCTGATTGGCATTCATTATCCGCTGACTTTTATGTCTACCCGGCAAAGCACCCGACATAACCTGCGCCTTGGCGCTGTAATGTTACTGCAATGCCTGCCGCTCATGCTGTTAATATTTATTTTTGCACCCCGCCTACCACCGCTGTTTATGCTGCCTTTGCCCAGCAGTCAGGCGAAGACAGGTATATCCGACACCATGACTCCTGGTGATATCGCCAGCCTCAGTCAGTCTGATGATTTGGCGTTCAGAGTGACATTCAAAGGCGAACCACCACCGCAAAATCAGTTGTATTGGCGCGGTCTGACTCTCAATCATTTCGATGGCCGACGCTGGCAACAGTTTATTGACAACTATGAATTCCGACAACTGAGACAAAATTTCGAATCGAGCTACCGCTGGCAACCCGATAATATGCAAATTCGCGGCGACGCCATCGAATATGAGGCTATTTATGAAAGCAGCGGCCAGCCCTGGCTTTTCACGCTAACCCCCACGACAGAAGTATATGGTGATGTAGTTCGCGGTGGTGATTACCGGGTCATGGCAATGAGAGAACTACAGGCTCCTGCTCTGGTTAAAGCGGTGAGTTACCCTGACAGCCAACGTGACCTGGAACTTGACCCCACGGTTCGCCGTTTAGCTTTACAACTTCCCTACAACACAGATCCGCGCACCCGTCAGCTGGCCAAGGAATTACAGGCCCAAAGTAACTCAAATCAGGACTACATAAACAGAGTCTTACAGCGATATCGACAACAACCTTTTCATTACACACTACGCCCGCCAACGTTGGGCAACAACAATACTATCGACAGCTTCCTGTTTGACAGCCAGCGCGGATTCTGTGCCCATTATGCCGGCAGCTTTGTATTTTTAATGCGGGCCGCTGGCATACCTGCTCGTATTGTTACCGGCTATCAGGGCGGCGAATGGAATGAAGCCGGGCAATACTTGCTGGTGCATCAGTTTGATGCCCATGCCTGGACAGAGGTCTGGCTGCCGGAAAGCGGATGGCAGCGTATTGACCCTACAACAATGGTCGCTCCGGAACGTGTGGAACAGGGACTCGAAGAAGCGATGCGTAGTGAAGGTAGCTTTTTGGAAAATCAGCTGTTCACCCCACGTAAAATTGCCTGGCTGAACAATCTGCGCAAACAAATTGATACATTACAATATGGCTGGCGACGCTTTGTCCTCGGCTATGACCAGCAGTCACAAGCCGATTTCTTACGCAGCTTATTCGGCCAGCTGAGTATACAAAAAATCGCCATAATTATGATCGCATTGTTTGCTTCAATCGGGCTATTCTGGGTATTGCTTCTTGGCCTGAATCGCAGTCGCGATAAATTACCAGCGGAACAGAAAATCTATCAGCGTTTTGAAAAACTGCTGGCCCGACAGGGTATCCAACGTAAGCAGGGGCAGGCCCCAGGTGACTTTGCACGTCTGGCAGCCAGTAAATTACCGGGGCAGGCAGAGGTGATAATGGACTTCAATACCATCTATGAGCAGATATGTTACGCCTCGACAACCTCTGCAGCACAAACAAAGGCTACCAAAGCATTAGCGCATCAGTTAAAACAACTGAGATCGAACATGAAAAGGAATTCAGGCAACCTTACTTTGAATAGCGTTTCTGAATCCTCGAGCTAAAATCTGCTAAAAAAGCACTCTGTACAGAGGAAACCGCCATGCTAAAATTAGTTGTTTATGCCATCTTTTTACTGCTGCTTGCTACCAATGCCACTACTGCTGACAGCACTGCCGCAGCTGAACCGGACAACTGCCCGGCAACACTAAATTTCACCCTGCGCCAACTGGACAGTGAAAAACAGATAAATCTATGTACAGCTTACCGTGAAAAAACCATTCTGATCGTTAATACTGCCAGCCACTGTGGTTTCACTCCGCAATTCACCGGGTTGGAAAAAATTTATCAGCAATACAAAGCACGTGGTTTCGTTGTGCTCGGCATGCCTTCAAATGACTTTGGCTCACAGGATCCGGGCAATGAAAAAGAAATCGCCAGCGTTTGCAACGGTGAATATAACGTCACATTTCCCATGTTCGAAAAGCTACATGCAGCCAGAGCTTCAGCTTCACCGCTCTATCAAACCCTTGGCAATTTGGCCGCTGAGTTTCCGCAGTGGAACTTCCACAAATACCTGATTCATAAAGGAGAGCTTATTGCCAGCTTCCCCAGCCATGTGCCGCCGGAAGATAAGAAGATTATTAGCATGCTGGAAGATTTCTTACCTTGAATAGCTGCATAAAACTGAAAATCAAAAGTCTCTTTGCCCACTCCCCGCTATGAATTAGCGTGTAGCCACCCCGGCTGCAAACACCCCTGGCAGGCTTTATGCCATTGGTTTGCCTCTGAAGCAACATATACAGGCTGGACAACAGCTGATATATCGGTGACGATATCACCTAATGAATGCATGTCAGCAAATCAGTAAAGCTTCAAATGGCTCCGCTACATCGTTATTCGGATGCCGCCACTTACCCCGGAGGAATATATGAACGTTAAATCATCACTGGCAGCCCTGAGCCTTGGTTTGTTGCTCTCAACCGGTTCAGTTTTAGCTGCTGATCAATGCGCCAAAGGCAAAACCCTTGAAGAGGGCGTGCTCACTATTGCTACCGGCAACCCTGCGTACTTTCCCTGGGTAATTGATAATAAACCGGAAGATAAAAAAGGCTTTGAAGCCGCAGTAGCGTATGAAGTCGCAACCCGTATGGGCTTTGCTGATGATAAAGTTAAATGGACGACAGCATCTTTCGATGAATCAATTCAGCCCGGCGAAAAGAATTTCGATTTCAACCTGCAGCAGTTCTCTATTACGGAAGAACGGGAAAAGGTCGTGGACTTTTCTGTACCCTACTACTCTGCAGCCATGGCAGTACTGGTTCGCAAACCGACTCAGGAAAAAGGTGCCAAACCGGAACTGGCTGCATTGAAAGAACTGGTATGGGGTGCTGATGCCAGCACAACCGCTGTTCCTATGTTGAAAGACCTGATCTCACCGACTAAAGACCCGTTATTATACAATGATAATAATGACGTAGTTGCAGCGATGAAAGCCAATCAGATTGATGCGGCCTTATTTGATCTGCCAACAGCTATGTATCTGGGCGCAGTGGTGTTAGATGATGGTGTTGTACTGGGCCAGTTTCCGGCCGACCGCAGTGAAAATCCGGATCAGTTTGGTTTGTTAATGGCAGAAGGCAACCCGTTAAAAACCTGTATAGATGCTGCCCTCAATGCCATGACTGAAGATGGTAAACTAGCTGAAATTGAAGCTGAGTGGTTACAGCAAACCACAGGTGTTCCAGTGATAAAGTAACAGCCAAACTACCTACCCCTGTTAATAAATGTTACTTAACGAACGGCAAGCTTACGCCAGACGCGTGAGGCGACGCAGTGTTGCGCTGGCCATAATCAGCACATTGATTGTGGCCATGCTGCTCTATCTGTTAATTCCTCTCGCTCCGGGCTGGGAGGCGGTCAAAAACAGCTTTTTTGACAAAGAAATCTTTCTTAAATCTTTTCCGGAATTATTCAAAGCCTTTTTTCTTGATATTGCCATATTCCTTTGGTGTGCCCCATTGATTGCACTGTGGGGGCTGGTGATTGCATTATGCCGGGATGCCCGTTCGCCCGCTCTGTATCCGCTACGGCTGTTTGGTGCCGTCTATACGGATATATTTCGCGGTGTGCCGGTTATTCTCATCGTGTACCTAATCGGCTTTGGCATACCCGGATTAGGCTTGTCACGCCCCTGGAACAGCCCCTATATCTGGGGCTCGCTGGCCTTAATTCTTACTTATTCGGCATACGTCGCTGAGATTTTCCGCTCCGGCATTGAATCTATTCACCCGTCACAACGTGCCGCTGCTGCCTCACTCGGCCTTTCACAGTGGCACACTATGCGTGACGTTATCCTGCCACAGGCAATCCGCCGGGTTGTCCCCGCCAATATGAATATGCTGATCGCGCTGCAAAAAGATGTCGCTCTGCTATCGTTTATTGGCCCCGTTGAAATATTACGTCAGGCCGGAGTGTTTAAATCGTTGTATGCTAACTTTACGCCGTATGTAGCCGCCGCAGTGATCTTTCTGGCGATCACAATTCCGGCTACCCGCTTTGCCGACCGGTTGATGGCAAAACAACAACAGCAGCGAAGTTGACCCAATGAGTAAATTGGCATTAATTGATGTGCATAAAAGCTTTGGTGAACGAACCGTCTGCAACGGCATAAACCTTAATGTCGCAGAAGGTGAAATGGTGTGCCTGATTGGCGCATCCGGCTCTGGCAAATCAACATTGTTGCGCTGTATGAATTTACTGGAAGATATTGATCAGGGACAGATTTTGTTGGATGGCAAAGATATTTCAGCTCCGGGCCTTGATCCGCAACCTGTCCGCCAGAAAATTGGCATCGTCTTCCAGAGCTTTAACTTATTTCCACACATGACAGCTGCTGACAATGTGATGCTGGCTCCACGCCGGGTACACAAGCTCAGTCGCGATCAACTCCGTCCGGAAATCACGGAATTGTTTGGCCGTTTTGGTCTTGCTGATCGCATGCATAATTATCCGGATCAGCTTTCCGGAGGGCAACAGCAGCGGGTTGCTATTATCCGTGCACTGGCAATGAAACCCGAGATCATGCTGTTTGATGAAATTACCTCGGCTCTTGACCCGGAACTGGTTTCTGAAGTACTGGATGTTTTACGGCAGCTGCATACTCAAGGCATGACAATGGTACTGGCGACCCATGAAATGAGTTTTGCACGAGAGCTGGCGGATAAAGTCTGCTTTCTGGATAATGGCCATATTCTGGAAGAAGGTTCGCCGGAAGCCATTTTTAACCATCCGCAACACACCCGCACCCAGACGTTTTTGCGCAGTGTGCTTTGAAACAACACTATTCACAAAGGATCCATTGCCATGAGTGAGCAACCACAAACTGATGACTCAGTACGCAAAGCCAATATACGTAAGATTGTTGTACAGCTTGAAGAAGTGCTGAGTGATAATGGCAAACCGGTGGATGGGAAAAGGAAAATCACGGTTGCTGCGGCCATCAATAATCCCTATGCCGGTGCCTACTATGAAGACCTTGAGCCACTGTACGATCTGGGTAAAGACATTAGTGGCATACTGGCTAAACGCGGTGTTGATATTCTGGGGATTGAACCGGACGAAGTCACCAGTTATGGAAAAGCAGCTATTGTCGGCACAAATGGTGAACTGGAACACACTGCTGCCATCCTGCATCCGCGTTTTGGTGGGCCGGTACGGGCGGCAGTGGGAAAAGGCGATGATATTATCCCCGGCACCAAAAAAGTAGGTGGCCCCGGTTCAACAGCCGTAATACCGTTAACCAATAAGAATAATATCTGGTCTTTTGATGAT
Source organism: Thiolinea sp. (assembly GCA_049614265.1). Classification (GTDB taxonomy): domain Bacteria; phylum Pseudomonadota; class Gammaproteobacteria; order Thiotrichales; family Thiotrichaceae; genus Thiolinea. Next base: position 14,328 of record JBMZDK010000003.1, on the reverse strand, counting down.
ATGGACTCCACCGAAATTAGTGTACCTGACGCACCACTTCCCGATGAAATCCTGGTCGTCGTGGCATTAGGGATTGGCGGGCGCCCTTTAGCACGTACCAAAGCCGATTAAACCACCACTTTCCACTTCTGGAGCTAAACAATGTTCAAAGCAATGATTTTGCTAAAACGGCGAGAAAACACAACACGTGAAGCATTTGCTGACTGGTGGCTGGGCCAGCACCGGCCACTGGCGGAGCAACTACCCGGTTTACAACGAGCGGTCTTCAACCTGAACCATACTGATGACCCGGAAGGCTATGACGGCATATCAGAGTTATGGTTTGAATCACAGTCTGCTTTTGAAGCGGCCTATGCTTCTGAGATTGGTAAAGAAGTCGCAGCGGATTCCATGCGCAATGTCAGCGCCCGTGAACGGCTGCTGGTAACTGAACACATCATCAAAAGTTAGAACCCGGCAGAATAAGCTTCACCCGTTACGAATCACTGGTTTGTCAGCAAAGCTGATCGCCATTCGATTAAGACAGTTCATCAAAGCAACAATCCAGGTCAAATCAACCACCTCAGTTTCATTAAAGTGGCTGAGAAGCGCTTCAAGTCTGGTCTCAATATCCGCTTCCACAGCGATATTGGTTACGCTTTCCGCCCATTGCAGTGCCGCCATTTCCCGCTCTGAGAACAAACCACTTTCCCGCCAGACCAGAAGGCAATCCAGACGCTGCTGCTGTTCTCCAAACTCTCTGGCCTCACTGGCATGCAAATCAATACAATAAGCGCAGCCATTAATTTGTGAGACCCTCAGTTCAACCAGTGCTTTTAACTGCCGGCCAATCGCCGGAACATGCTTTTTCACCGCTAATAATAAATTCAGAGCGCGGGAATTAACTTCCGCGTAGTTAATAGACATTTTTTGCCCTCCTATAAGCTAACCGGAGTTAATCAAACCGACACCACAATCAACACTTTACCTTTGCCGCACCAATATATTTTCCCGACAATACCAGCGAAGTGTTTAGTCTGCTTGCCATCCTGCTTTGCAACATCAATAATAAAGCCAGAGACAAAGAGGAGCCAGTAAACCCGTGTCGGCAGATCACAGTCAGTTAGTCCGCGAATTCAATAATCAACAAGAAATATACCACCATGCTATTGCTGAAAATTACATGGCTCACCGTGAAATTCACACCGCAATTCACCAGCACCTGAATTCAGTTTATGACAAACCATTTTCACTGCTTGATCTGGGTTGTGGGGATGCAGCATTCACCAGCAGAAGCCTGCAGTCTACATTAATCAAACGTTATACCGGTATCGATCAATCCGCTCACTCTTTACAGAATGCCAGAAAAAACCTTGATGCAGCCGGTATTAAGGCACAATTGATTCAGGGCAATCACACAGATTTCACTTCATTAATAGATGATAAAAAATTCCGGGTGATGATAGTCGGCTTCTCACTCTATTTATTACCCAGTGAAGAAAAAATCCGTTTTTTTCGTGAGTGCCGGAAACACCTGCGTAAACGCGGTCGTGTACTGGTTTATGATGTAATGCGACGCCATAATGAAGTGAGGGAAGATTATCTGCAGCGTTACTACCAGCATGCTGCGGAAAACTGGCCCACCCTGAATGCCCATGCGCTTGAACAGCTGGCTCAGTATATCAATCTTAGTGATCACCCGGAGTCACTGGAAAGTTTGATGGATATTGCCCGTCGTTCCGGGTTTAAACATGCTGAATTAGTGTATGTCGATAGCACCGGCTTTCATCAGCTAATTGAATTTGTTCAGTAACTGTCAGCGTGAGCTAATATATACGAAACACCGCCCCTCAAAGTTGTGACAACCCGGACTGACCTTACCGAAGGAATAAACTTCTCCCTGCTGAGCAACACCACTTCTTTGTTCCGGGCTTATCATTGAAGTTGTTCATTCATTACCTTCAACTGCCGCAACATTTCCAGGGCATCAGCAGACACATCATCACTGGCCTCCAGCTCCTGAATAACCTCATTACTGAGCCCCTGAGCTTCGATCATTGCCAGAATTTCTGCCGGGATTTCGGGGGTATTTTCTTCGGCTTCACCAGGCATCGGCGGTGTGAATTTATTCGATAAATCCTCATAAGCCAATACACGCCCATTCAGCTCAGCATCATACCCGGTCAGCCTTAAGTCCATCCGATAGTGCTCATTTTCATCCTGAAGTGCACGCTGCTCCAGAGGGTAAAATAACAAAAAATGTAAAGTATCCGGCAACATTGCCTTCGCCATATCCAGCTTTATTTCGCCCCGCATCAATTGTAGCCAGTCTTCCCAGCCATAACTCACCAGGTCATCCAGTATTATGCGCTGCTCTGAACCAATATAAACCAGATCAGCCTGCTGCTCGAAGCGACCCGACTCAGTATCGATATCCACAAGGTACTGCAATTGAGACTGATTTTTTTGCAGCATTTTTGTAAAGACCACATCTAATAATGCAGATACTGTTTCATTTAATGCCAGTTCCAGCTGCATTTGCTGCCGCCGTGCTTCCGGCAATTCAATGTCTTCAGCATTCCACCCTAGCTGTGCCTGTATATCCTGCAAGCGGGTTTGCAATACGTTCACCTGATGTAAGCCAGCCGCATTGATGCCTTTGAACTGAAGATCCACATCCACTGTCTTTAGCGGGTACTGTATTCCGCGAAAACCATTGAGACGCAGCTGCAACCCGCCCTGTAAGCCATCATCATTGTGGCTGCGGTACCCGCTTTCCCCTTGCAGTGCAAAAATAACCGGATCAGCTTCAGTAACCCGATACAACTTTACCTCATTAGCCGAAAACGTAATCTGCTGACCAGACTCATTTGCATCCAACTGTGCTTCTAAGTGCAGTGATGGAAAAATCAGGCTCGCCTCGTCATTGATAAACTCAAGCCCATCAATGTTTATCTCCGCTATTTGTTTTTCATCCTTTTCCGCGCGGAACTGCCCCGAAAGATGCAGACCCGAGAATTGTACCTGTTCGTCTTCCGGTGTCGTGGTTTTGAAAGCCGGGATATTTGCCTGGTAGGCAATCTTTTGCTCATAGTCCACTGTGCCGCTGATAATGAGTGGCGGCTGAGAAGCAAACACATGCAGTACCTGTGATTTCAGTTCATCATCCAGTGTGCTGAGATCAGGCTGTGAATGCCAGCGGGAAAGCAGTAACAACAGTTTTTCGTATTCAAAATTACGGACAGCAGAAAAATCAAATTTGCCATCCCAAAGCAACGGGCCATGCTCAATTTCATGGGTAAACTGCAGCTCATCCAGCCAGTTGTCTAATGGCGTCCCTCTGACATCCATACGGGTAATTGCTTTGGCGCCCAGTAAGGTGCGTTGATAATCAACCAGAGTATGGGCGGGGTAACGGCTTCCATCACTCCGCTCCGCTCCCTCAGGTTTAAGGGACTGTCGCACAAGCTGTTCGGTTTTTTCTCCAATTAACCAGGCTGCTCCAAGCCAGGTACCGGAACCCAAAACCAGCAGCATTAATACCAGCACCAATAACTTTCTCATTGTTCATACTCCATTATCAATAATCAGTCATCCATGACTCTGTTTGTTCCGGAAAACACCCGCATTTGGAAATAAGTATCAGGATAATAGTTCACACAATAAAACAGTAATGTTTTACCCAGGCTTTACACGGCAAAGATTTTCACGTCTAAGCTCAACCCAGATCAATAACCCGGCAATCTTCATCGTAGTCGCAGGTAAACGCAGGCATAATGCCGGTGACAATTACCAGAACTTACACGCCGGAGCTGACGCAATGAAAAAAACAAACACAACACGCTGGTTACCCGCATTACCCATCGTGGTGATATTAACAGCCTGTACCAATAATAAAGCAACCGATGTGACAATGACCGGTGGCACAACCCTGGAGACTTTGTCCAGCCTGCAAAATGGGCCACGACTATTAATCAAAACAGACACAAAGACCGGAACCGGAGCCGAGGCAAAAACCGGCCAATCCGTCACAGTACACTATACAGGCTGGTTATACGATGAGTCCGCAGCCAATAAACGTGGCAAGAAGTTCGACAGTTCACTGGATCGTGGTAATCCCTTCAGTTTTCCGCTCGGTGCCAACCGGGTCATCAAGGGATGGGATCAGGGAGTGCCCGGAATGAAAGTCGGGGGACAACGTACCCTGATTATTCCGGCTAACATGGCTTATGGCAGCCGTGGAGCGGGTAGTGCGATACCACCCAATGCCCCACTGATATTTGATGTTGAATTACTCGGCGTTCAAGCACAATAAGCTGGCGCTATCTGTCTTTAAGACCATGTATACAGAGGCATTCAACGTGCAAATATGCCAGACATACTCACTCAGAATATTTGGTAGAACTTTTCACCCCGTCCCATGATTCGTATACACTATGGCCTTTGAGAAAAATAAACAGCATGACAGGAATCCTCGCGAAGGTAACATCTACACCACCGCGATTCTTGTCATTCACAATTGAAGACTCATCAGGAAGGATTGTATGCATTACACGTTTCAGGGCGCAGCAAATGCTGCCGAGATCACTACCGACTGTGTGGTAGCCGGTATTTTTCAGGACGGTATTTTATCTGCTGCAGCTGAACAGCTGGACAGCAATAGCCAGGGCAAACTGCGGGAATTCATAGCACTAGGTGATTTTAGTGGTAAGAAGAACGAATGCCATCTGCATTATCAACTCCCGGGCATTTCAGCAGGCCGTGTCTTGCTGGTTGGCCTGGGGGGAAAAGCTGAGCTGACCCTGGAAATACTGAACAAAGCAACCGAAACCGCCGCCCGGAAACTCAAAGCAGCCAATATAACTTCAGTCGCTTCATTCCTGACGGATGAATGTGTAGAAGAATATAATGCAGCAGCTGTCAGGCAGTCCGTGCAGGCCGTAGCACAGACGCTGTACGAATTTAATGATTTTAAAAGTACTAAAAATGAAGAGGCTGCGACAAAATTAGCTGCCTGGGCCGTAGCACATACAGAAGGTGCTGATCTGAGTACTGAAGTTAATCAGGGTTCAGCTATTGCCAACGGCATCAGGCTCTGTCGTGATCTGGCCAATACCCCGGGAAATGTCTGTACACCGTCTTATCTGGCTGAAACAGCGCAAGAGCTGGCAGCAGCATCAGATAAAGTCAGCCTGGAAGTGCTGGAAGAAAGTGACATGGAAGCACTGGGTATGGGCGCGTTCATTTCAGTCAGCAAGGGAAGCACTGAACCCGGTAAAATGCTCGTATTGCAATACAACGGTGCCGGAAATGATGATGCACCGGTAGCACTGGTTGGTAAAGGCATCACATTTGATACCGGTGGCATCTCATTAAAGCCCGGCGCAAAAATGGATGAGATGAAATTTGACATGTGTGGGGCCGCCAGTGTTCTGGGTAGTTTACGCGCAGCCATCGATATGAACTTGCCGCTGAATCTGGTTGTAATTGTTGCCGCAGCAGAAAATATGCCTGCCGGCAACGCCAGCAAGCCGGGCGATATTGTCACCACGATGTCAGGCAAGACCGTTGAAATCCTAAACACCGATGCTGAAGGGCGCTTAGTTCTATGCGATGCCCTGACTTATGTTGAGAAATTCAAACCCAGTGCTGTGGTCGATGTTGCCACTCTGACCGGGGCCTGTATTGTTGCACTCGGCAGCCATATTTGTGGCCTGATGAGTAATGATAACGGTTTTGCTGCTGAAGTACTCGAGGCCGGTAAAACAGCTAACGATGAAGCCTGGCAATTACCGCTGGGTGACAAATATCAGGAACAGTTAAAAAGTAATTTTGCTGATATGGCTAATATTGGCACACCCGGTGCAGGCACAATCACTGCGGGTTGTTTTCTGGCCCGGTTTACTGAAGCGATGACCTGGGCACACCTGGATATTGCAGGCACAGCCTGGGATGGCGGTGCACGCAAAGGAGCCACAGGGCGTCCGGTTCCATTACTGACACAGCTGTTAATCAACCGCGTTGAGGCAGCACAGGCTTCATGACCCGCGTCTCGTTTTATGTTGGCAAAAGCCAGTCATTACAAGCCAGGTTACGTCTGGCTTGTAAACTGGTGGAAAAAGCGCATATGCAGGCACTCAATACCTATATTCACCTTGATTCATGGACGACATGCCAGCAATTAGATGAACTTATCTGGACATACAGCGACTTAAGTTTTATACCCCATAACATTGCACCAGCCATAGAAGATGGTGTTCGGGTTCAGCTCGGGTATGACTTTGAGCCGATGGAAAACTGTGACTTCCTGATTAATTTATCTAATGATATTCCGGAGTTTTTCCCGCGTTTTGCGCGTTTAGCTGAAATACTTGATCAGGAATCCGATGTTCTGCACGCTGGGCGTCAGCGCTACAAGTTTTATCGCGACAGGGGCTACAATATGGACTACCATCAATTGTAAAGACTCCGGCTGACATAATTAAATAATATTATTGGCAACCTAAAACATGAACAGGCAACAAAATCTTGACACCACAATCAGGATACCGGTAATTACCGATCTGGTCAGAGCCGGCGACCCTGACATTATCCGGCGCGCCAAGTCCGGCGAGTCGATCGAATATCAGCAAAACTTTGAAAAACGCCTTAAAGAACGCATCTCACAGCTACAATCTGCTGCTGGTCAGGACGAGTACACCGGTTTAGCCCGCGCACATGCTATTCGTTCTGAACATCAGGATGATGGCACAACCACCTCGCCCTCAATGGGCAGAGATTATGAAAAACAAATCGATAAACACCGCGGTGAACTGATCCGTGAATTATCTACCATGTTAAAGTAAAAGACGCCTTTCGCAACAACACTTTCGCGTTATAATGCCGTGCTCATTTACGGATTCAGCAGCGCGAACCATGGACAAAACCTACCAACCACAAGACCTCGAACAACGCTGGTATCAATTCTGGGAAGATCAGCAATATTTTGCCCCAACCGGTGAAGGACAGCCTTATTGCATTATGCTGCCACCACCGAATGTCACCGGCACATTGCATGTTGGCCATGCCTTTCAACACACCATCATGGATCTGCTCACCCGCTATCACAAAATGAAGGGAGATAATACCCTGTGGCAGCCCGGTACTGATCACGCAGGTATTGCAACACAAATGGTGGTGGAGCGTCAGCTCAATGCCGAAGGCAAAGATCGCCATGATTTAGGGCGTGATAAATTCCTGGAACGGGTATGGGACTGGAAAGCAGAATCCGGTAATACTATTACCCGTCAGATGCGACGGATTGGTACATCCTGTGACTGGTCTCGTGAACGCTTCACCATGGATGAAGGGCTATCCGAGGCTGTACTGGATGTTTTTGTCAAGCTATATGATGAAGGGCTAATCTACCGGGGCAAACGCCTCGTCAACTGGGATCCGGTATTCCATACCGCGCTTTCTGACCTTGAAGTCCTGTCTGAAGAAGAAAACGGCCACATGTGGCATCTGCGCTATCCGGTTGCAGATGACAATGGTAATGCTACAGAAGAGTATCTGGTTGTTGCAACAACCCGCCCGGAGACCATGTTGGGTGATACCGGTGTTGCTGTACACCCGGACGATGAGCGCTACCAGCACCTGATTGGTAAAAATATTCTACTGCCATTGGTTAATCGCCTGATACCAGTGGTTGGTGATGAACATGCCGATCCGGAGAAAGGAACGGGGTGCGTTAAAATCACCCCTGCACACGACTTTAATGATTATCAGGTCGGTAAACGCCACAATTTGCCGATGATCAATATTTTCACTATTGATGCTGCAGTGAATGATGAAGCTCCGGAAAAATATCAGGGTATGGATCGTTACGATGCACGGAAGCAGATCGTTGCTGACCTCGACATGCTCGGCCTGCTGGAAGAAGTCGAAGATCACAAATTGATGGTACCACGCGGTGATCGTTCCGGTGCTGTCATTGAGCCGTATCTGACCAACCAGTGGTATGTTGACCTGACCAGGGAAGTACAGGAAGACGGACGCCCCGGAGGCAAGGCTGAAATTACTATACCCTCGATTGAAGCTGTTGAATCAGGGCGGATTAAATTTATACCGGAAAACTGGGATAAAACCTATTACCAGTGGATGTACAACCTGGAAGACTGGTGTATTTCACGCCAGCTGTGGTGGGGTCATAGAATCCCGGCCTGGTACGATGATCATGGCAAGGTTTATGTCGGGCATAATGAAGATACAGTTCGTGAAAAATATCAACTCGCTGCAGATATCAATCTGCAACAGGATGAAGATGTTCTCGACACCTGGTTTTCCTCCGCACTCTGGCCTTTCTCTACACTGGGCTGGCCGGAACAAACTGATGCACTGAAAACCTTTTATCCCACCAGCACGCTGGTTACCGGTTTTGACATTATTTTCTTCTGGGTGGCACGAATGATTATGTTCGGCACCAAATTCGGCGGTGACATTCCGTTTGATGAAGTCTATATCACTGGATTAGTACGTGATGCCGAAGGGCAGAAAATGTCAAAGTCCAAGGGGAATACTCTTGATCCGCTGGATATTATCGACGGTATTGACCTGGAAGCTCTGGTTAAAAAGCGTACCGGCGGCATGATGCAACCTCACCTGGCTGAGAAAATCGAAAAAGCTACCCGCAAGCAATTTCCGGATGGCATTCCGGCTTACGGAACTGATGCCGTGCGGTTTACCTTTGCTGCGCTCGCATCAACCGGCCGGGATGTTCGCCTCGACCTGAACCGGGTTGAAGGTTATCGCAACTTCTGTAACAAACTTTGGAATGCAGCCCGCTTTGTACAAATGCAGTGCGAAAATCAGGACACGGGACTGGATAACACTGCTGAAATTAAATTGTCGATAGCAGATTTATGGATTCGCTCTGAACTCCAGGCTGTTGAAACCGAAGTCGCCGACCATATTGAGCATTACCGCTTTGACCTTGCCGCAAAGACACTGTATGAGTTTATCTGGCATGAGTATTGTGACTGGTATCTGGAATTAAGCAAGCCCATATTAAGCAAAAAGAATGATGATGAAGCTGCTAAACGCGGCACCCGGCGCACCCTCGTACGGGTATTAGAAACATCATTACGCCTGATGCATCCATTTATGCCTTATATCACCGAAGAAATCTGGCAAAGTATTAAAAACATGGCGGGTAAATCCGGCGCGTCGATTATGCTGGAAGATTATCCTGAAAGTGATGAAGGTAAAATCAATACCACAGCAACAACACAGATTGCCTGGGTAAAAGATTTTATTATGGGTATTCGACGCATCCGTTCAGAAATGGATATCAAACCGGGACAGGCACTGGATATTTTACTGCAGAACTGGTCGCCGGAAGACCGGGCACTTCATGATGAAACCGCCGCTTTTACCGGAACCTTAGCAAAAATCAACTCTGTCAGCTGGCTGGAAAACGATGCCGAAGCACCCGAATCAGCCACAGCCTTAGTGGGAGAAATGAACATCCTGATTCCGCTAGCCGGACTGATTGACAAAGATGCTGAAATTGCGCGGCTGGAAAAGGAAATCGCGAAGCTGGAGAAAGGACTGACAGGATTAGAGGGAAGGTTAAAGAACCCTAATTTTACTGAACGTGCCAAACCGGAAGTCGTAGCGAAAGCCAGGGAGCAGGCGGAAGAACAGCGTACTGCCCTCGGGCAGTTGCAGGGACAGCTGGATAAAATACAGGCGCTATAAATTAATTTACGGGCTGACATTCTATTCTTATGTCAGCCCGCAATCTATATTCTTACTCCTGACAGGAATCAGCCCATCGTGACCGACCATGAAACAGAAGTAACTCATTCAGACAACACCACACCACCGGCAAAACGTCGTCGTGGCATCTATCTGTTACCGAACCTTTTCACTACCGCAGCGCTATTTGGTGGGTTTTATGCCATTGTTGCTGCAATGCAGGGAAATTTTGAAGCAGCTGCCATTGCAGTCTTTATTGCGATGGTGCTGGATGGTGTGGATGGCCGGGTCGCGCGGATGACCAATACGCAGACAGAATTTGGTGCAGAGTACGATAGTCTGGCCGATCTGGTCTCATTTGGTGTAGCACCAGGCTTGATCATGTATCAGTGGTCATTGGTGCATATGCGTGATTGGGGGGCAAGCTGGGGTAAAGTCGGTTGGTTGGCAGCATTCGTTTATGTCGCTTGTGCCGCCCTTCGCCTGGCCCGTTTTAACACGCAGGTTGGTAAAACAGACAAGCGATTTTTTATTGGTATTCCAAGCCCAACAGCTGCAGCGCTGATGGTAGGTACAGTCTGGGTATTCCACGACCTGGCTCTTCAGGGTCGTAATCTACAGATTTTAGCACTAACAGTTACTCTGGCTGCAGGCTTATTAATGGTAAGCAATGTCAGCTATTACAGCTTCAAAGATTTTGACCTGCGAAACCGGGTGCCTTTTATTGTCATGCTGGGAATTATTCTGGTATTTGCTCTGCTGACTATTGATCCTCCCAAAGTACTGTTTGCAGCCTTTTTAGCTTACACGTTGTCCGGCCCCGCTCTCTGGTTATCCCGTCGCTACCGTCGATTGCAACGGCGCAAGAAGGAAGGAAGCTGATTCCGGTGATGGATCTGCAGACCCGTAATCAGTACATGAAAGCCATGGGCATACCGGTATGGTTGCCACGGCCTCATAATTCTGAAACAGATTCAACAGTAACTACGGAAAGTCAGGCAGAAAATAACCTGTTGCCAATAATTGATGAACCGCCCGTAAACTTAAAGGATATTCAACATCAGTCTGCTAATGGCCGGGTATCATTGACAGCGATCTTATCAGATACAGCGCATGCGCCGGACAAACAATCCGGCACCAGCACACCGCCGGATCATGTAACCGCAAAAAGCTCTGCTCCCGCTGTGGAAGTGGCGGATTGCTCAACAATGGACTGGGCAACATTGCAGGGAACGGTTAAGAACTGTCAACGTTGCATATTGCACAAGTCGCGGACGCAAACAGTGTTTGGCACCGGTGATACCAACGCTGACTGGATGATTGTTGGTGAGGCACCCGGAGCGAACGAAGACCGGCAGGGCGAACCCTTTGTTGGGCGTGCCGGTCAGCTATTAAATAATATGCTCGCTGCTGTTGGCCTGCCCCGCAATGCTGTTTACATTAGCAATGTTTTGAAGTGCCGCCCTCCGAATAACCGTGATCCCAAACCGGAAGAATCTGCTTTATGCCGTGGCTACCTGGAACGTCAGATTGGCCTGATCCAACCTAAACTCATTATCGTCGTTGGGCGAATCGCCGCCCATAATTTGTTACAGGTAAATACACCATTGGGACGACTCCGCGGCACCCCTCATGCTTTACCCGGCAGTGATATTCCGGTTATTGTCACCTATCACCCCGCTTATCTGTTGCGGCAACCCGCAGAAAAACGGAAGGCATGGCAGGATTTACAACTGGCCAGGCGGATTATGCGCGAAAGCTAATTGCTTTGGCTATGCCGTCAAAATACACTTACCGTCCCATAATGAATACTGCTGAAACCTGATTCCTGTGACACAAAATACCATTGAACTTCTGCAACTGCGCCCGATACAGGAAAGCGACCTCGACCAGCTAATGCCGATTGAGTTACGCGCTTACCCCTACCCATGGACACGGGGTATTTTCAGCGACTGCCTGCGCCATGCATACCATTGCATGTTGCATGAACAAGACAATAAAATTATTGCCTACTCAGTGATCTCTGTCGCTGTGGAAGAAATGCATCTGCTTAATTTAACGGTCAATCCTGATTACCAGAACAAAGGCCTTGGTAAACGCCTGTTACACACCATGGAAATGATCGGGCGGGGACTGAACGCACAGGAATGTTTTCTTGAGGTACGCCCTTCAAATGAATCTGCCATCAGGCTCTACCTGAACCATGGCTTTAATGAAATTGGTCTGCGAAAAAACTATTATCCGGCTGAACAGGGCCGGGAAGATGCTGTGGTCATGGCAAAAACTCTGCTCTGAATAATCGCTCAGGAATTGTTGGCGCTAAAATCTGGTTCAGGTGGTGTGACAGTGGTATTATGCCGGTCTTTGTGCATACTTCCGGGCTAAACAGTGAAGATTTTTGATAATGAGGCAGGATTTGACTGCTGAACAGGCCATAACAATACAGGCATCGGCGCATGGTATTACAGCTGAACAAATTTGTTCACGTGCACTGGGTATCATTAAAAAATTGCAAAAAGCCGGTTTTGAAGCCTATCTCGTTGGCGGTTGTGTCCGTGACTTATTACTCGATCATATTCCAAAAGACTTTGACATTGCCACCAGCGCGCACCCGGAACAGGTGCGTAAATTATTCTCTTCCTGTCGCCTGATCGGGCGGCGTTTCCGCCTTGCTCATATCCACTTTGGTCGTGATTATATCGAAGTCGCTACTTTTCGGGCACCACATGAAGACGGCAAAGGTGGTCAGGTCAATTCCCAGGGCCGGATTACTCATGATAATGTTTACGGTACTTTGAAAGAAGATGCATGGCGCCGTGACTTCTCAATTAATGCCCTGTATTACGACCCCCTGAGCGATGAAATCAAAGATTTTGTCGGCGGACTGGAAGATCTGAAAAAACGTCATATCCGCCTGATTGGCCCGGCAGAACTGCGCTATCGCGAAGACCCTGTGCGCATGATGCGTGCACTAAGGTTTGCAGCAAAGCTGGATTGTGAAATCGTTGGCGAAACTCAGGAACTGATTCTGCCGATGGGGCCATTACTGGAAGATGTTGCGCCAGCACGCTTGTTCGATGAAATGCTTAAACTCCTGCACAGCGGACATGGCTGGACAGGGTTTAAATATTTAGATGAGTATCAGTTGCTGGATCATCTGCTGCCACTTACCACCAATAGTCTGGAACAGGATGATGACGGCCGTTTTCAGCAGCTGCTCAAACTGGCACTGCAAAATACCGACCGGCGTCTTGCGGAAGGCAAATCCGTTATGCCTCCCTTTCTTTATGCTGTCTTACTTTGGGATAAGGTTCGGCTTTATAAAGAAGAGGCAAAACAGGATGGCCACCCTGAGCTACAGGCACTGCAACTCGCAGCCACAGAAGTTCTGCGTCAACAGGTCAGATACACGGCCATCCCCCGCCGTTTTAGCAATATCACCCGTGAAATATGGTCGCTACAATCCCGCTTTCATACCCGTGAACTACGTCGGGCCAATACCCTGCTAAATAATATTCGTTTCAGGGCAGCGTATGACTTCCTTTGTCTGCGTGCTGAGGCTGGTGAGCCGGTTGCGGAAGATGCTCAATGGTGGACCACTTTTCAGGAAGTTGATCCGGAACAACGTCCGGGCATGTGTAGCAAAATGGGCAAGCGACGCCGCCGCAAAAAACGTCATCCACGTAAAAACACCGGAGCAGGTTCTCTAAGCGAATGATGGCCCGTAGTTATATTGGTTTAGGCAGTAATCTGGGTGATGGCAAGTCAACCCTGGAATCTGCACTCACTCAGTTAAATAATCACCCTGCCCTTACTTTACTTCAGCACTCCCGATTCTATAGCAGCAAGCCCCATGGTCCACAGAATCAACCGGATTATGTCAATGCTGTAGCCTGTCTGGAAACTACCCTGCCCGCTATCGATTTATTACAGGTGCTGTTTGCTATTGAACATGAACATGGCAGACAACGAAATCCTCAGCTGCACTGGGGGCCACGAACCCTCGATCTGGATCTGCTGCTTTATAATAACGAGATCATAAATACACCGGACTTAAAAGTCCCGCACCCGTACCTGTGTGAACGCTCATTCGTCGTATACCCCCTGGCTGAGCTGGAGCCTGATTTAGTCTTACCCGGTGGGAAGAAATTACACGACTGCAAAAAAAACTTACCTGGTGATGATCTGTTTGTACTTGCGTAAAAACAGTAGTGACAAGCTATAACAATGTCTTTTGCCGCGGGTTTAATGTGTATTCAGCGCCATGAACAAATGAAGTAATATCCAAATCCGGCATAACGCAATAAGGCACTCCCGCTTCGCGTGCGACAATCACCGAGTGGGATAACGGATTACCACGCTGCACAACAATCCCCCGCAAATTATATATAGCTCCTACCCAGGCATTATCAAAATACGGTGCAATAAGAATACAATCAGCTGGTATCTGAGTATGTTGTCTCCCCGGTTGTTGAATAATATATGCAGTTCCGGTGGCCTCCTGATTTGATGCCAGTGATAATGTGCCCGCACTATTTTCACCCACGGAGAGCACACTGGCATAATCATATAAAGCCATGCAAACCTCAGCATGCTGAATAGATTCTGCCT
>JBMZDK010000002.1:0-45104 GCA_049614265.1 Thiolinea sp. | reverse complement strand
TTCGGTGTCATTACTGAGGCTGTATTGAGTCTGGAGTATGCGCCACAGCAACAGGCTGTTGCTTTGGTTATACCGAAGGATGATCAGGCAGTAGTAACGCTGTTAGGGTTTTTAGAACTTCATCTTGGAAGCCTGCTGTCAGCTTATGAATTAATGTCGGGTAATGCGATGCGTCATGCACTGCACCATGCTTCCTCGCTGAAAAACCCGTTTGCGGGTGCTGAAATACCTGATGTGGCGCTGTTAGTCGAATTGACACGATCGGGTGCTGAAACTGATTGGGACACACCGTTACAGGAAGTTTTGGAGCACATATTGGGGCAAGCCTGGGAACTTCATGGAGATTCAATACAGGATGCGCTGTTTGGGCGGGCCGAGGCATTCTGGAGCTTACGCCATGCTATCTCAGAAGGAGTTAAAGCGGCAGGGAAATTGTTTGCTTTCGATCTGGGTTTTGCCCGTCAGCAGGCATTGGCTTTTCGCAGTGCGATGATGGTGGAATTACCCCGGCATTTTCCGGAGCTGGAGATTTGTGATTTTGGCCACATTGGTGATGGTGGCTTGCATTTTAATCTGGTATGCCACCAGCAACAGTTAGCCGCGCAACCCGACTATGAACAAAAGTTGCGCGACTGGGTGATGGAACAGGCCGTGACTCGCTTCGGTGCCAGTTTTAGCGCTGAGCATGGGATCGGGCCAAAGAATCAGCGCTATCTGGAGCGTTATGGTAACCAGCAATTTGGGTGCTTACCAACCTGAACCTGAAGCAGGTTAATGTTCGCTGCTCTGTTCGTTGTCACCGTACTCGCTGACATCATTATCACGCCAATAGAGGCGTGGTAATAGTTTAGTTAAATCGACCATCTCACTGTAACGGGCATCAGTCTTGTTCTCTGTGTTTTCGAGATCCAGTACCGGTACGTCTAATTTGCCGATTCTGACGCTGACACTTTGCTGGCAGTCGCCTTTTTCGCAGGCACCATTCTGAGAACTGGTCAGCTTGCTGAAAATGAGCTGGGGAGCATCAAGGATTTCACCGAAGCCTGCGACAACAAAGGAATCATTTTCCTTGATCTTCTCGCCGGTGACGCTTGTTGTTTCCACCCGGTTGAGGTTGGCCACTGCTTCACCGGTGAGGATATCCAAGACATAGGCACGGGATGTGGTGACCAGAGGGGAGCAGGGGCCGATTGTGCTGGCTTTGCCATCAGCTTCCGCCTGAGCAAAAGTGGTGAACATGACTTTATCCAGGAAGGTGAGCGATGAAGCCAGTACTTTTTCTCCATGATGCTTCATGGGCATGTACCAACCATCCATATCCGGGTAGTTCAGAATACTGCCACCAAAACCGCTGCCATCAGGATTGGCAACTTTAAGGTCATCATTGGTAATAATGGCATCTGCAGATGTATCACGGGGTTTGAATACATCACGGTCAATTAAGACGTAAAAATTATCTCTGTCGCCCAGATCCAGCGGGTGGGAGCGGTAACCACTGCCAATAGAGATTGTCATAATGGTTTCACCACCGCGCATGCGTAGCGCAGTATCCGGCTCATAGAAAAACTTACGGTGATCACCATCGCCATCACTGCCGGTATCACCAAGTGCGGCAATCTTGTTAAGTGTTGTGGTATTTTTGAATTCGACGCTGGAGCCATTGGCTTCAATTTCAGAACCGATATCGGCACGCCAGACATTACCACCCAGGTCAGCAAAATACAGACGATCCAGCTCTCCGTTGTTGTCCATGTCTAAGACACGAATGTCACCGGCTACACTGTGAGAGAAATTGAGTGTATCAGCCTTATTTTTAGCGTCTTTCATTACTGACCAGATCAACTCACCGGTCAGCGCGTCAACAATGTAAACATCAGATCCGAGATCCCGGTCACTACCCCGGGCGTTAGGGTTTTGTTCTTCATATTTGGGGTCATAGCCACCGCCAAACACTAAGACAAAGCGTACATCACCGGTGGCTGAGCCTGAGTTGGCAATACGCATTTTGGATAGCGTTGGTTTTGACCAGGTTTCCCCTAACCCTGAAAAGCCTGCATCAATAGCACCAGTCATGGGTTTTGGACTGATTTTCCAGGCGACTTTGGGCGAGGTGGGGTTGCTGATATCAACGGAATAATACATATTGCCGCCTCTGCGCATACCGAAAAACAGATAGCGCCGGTCATTGCTGCCGGGGCTGCTGTCTATCACGCCATCTTTGTTTGCATCGTAATTCCAGAGCGTTAATTGACCATCCAGGCCATAGACATGCATCTTTTCTTCTTTATCTTCAAAGAGAATAGCCTGGTTTTTTAAAAGGTCTGATGGCATGAATGCCCATTCTTCAATACCAGTGTCAGCATCAATAGCATGGAGATAGCCTTCGTTTGTGCCGACCATTACCAGCGATTTGCTGCCATAGTTCACCACAATGGGCTTGGTATTCAGGATATCTCCCATGTGCTTCCGGCCTTCCGAGTCACTGGTATCAATGTCGCCGCTTTCTGTGGTCTTGTAACCCCGGACGTGATCCAGCAACGTTCTGCGTTTAGCTGAGGTAACCGTATCACTGCCGCAGGTGGTAACATCTCTGATGTTAACCAGAACATCGGAGTCTTGCCAGCGGGGTAGAGTATGTTTCACACCATCACAATCCCGGTACCAGCCATGATTGGCTCTGCCAAATAGATCGCTGGGAAGTTTAGCGCCGCCCAATAATTTGCTGTGATAATGCAGATCATGCTCTGTGCGCCGTGAATCCTCACCGGGTGACATCATGTCTGTCGTAATCAGTGATTCTGATGTGGCAGAGCTAATTTCGACCAGTGAATTGCCTCCGGCATCTGTCCTGAGCTTTCGGCTATCAGGGGGAGGCAGACGACTGGCTGCACCTCCGGTTTTAACATCTGAACCATGGGGTTGATCTGACCAAAGATCCTGTGCATTTTCATCAAATTCTCCGGTTGATGTCAGTGCCGGGCCATTAGCATAACCAACAATACCACCGTCCCGGAGACTAAACTTGCGCAGGTTGCCTGACCACAGCGGTGTGCGTTTGCTGTCAAATACCGGAACATACACATCGGAGCCGTGGGATAACAGGCTGTCTTCACTGACTGAAAAGCTGGGTGATGAAAATGAGTAGGATTTCTTTTCAATTTCACCAAACACATCTTTGAAAGCCTGTGCCAGTTCTTCCGCATTATCAGCGGTATAGGCCCCGTTTTCAGCGGTAGCCAGCGAGGCTAGATATTCTGTTCCGGCGGGTTCATCCGCCATGCCAAACGCGACGGTAAAGGTATCTACGGTCTGTGAGCCTTCAATGTCACTGCTTTGATCTTGTGTGGCCAGAAACTGCGTTAATTCCGGCCCGCAGGTACCACTGGCAAAGCCGGAAGGTTTATCCGTACAACCCGAATTGATTAATGCCGGTATAGTGGTAGGAATTTTGCTGCTGTCCACCACAGGCGTGAGAGCAGGCACCAGGAAGTCGTCATGAGCATAGTCAGGAAATGCGGATTTAGGGTATTGTCCGGTACCATCAGCGGTGCGCCCGTTGTAAAAAGGATATTCCGGTTTACCATCAGACATGACTACCAGGAAGTTAGACTGGCACTGATACTGGAACGGAGAGTTGTATGTGGCCGATCCTGAAGAGCCGCTGCATACGGTGTGTTCACAGTAAGATATATCAACGGAACAGCTATAGTCTTCATTTTCACAATAACCGCCGGAGCTATCTTCGACCCAGTTACAACAGGTATTTGCCGGTCTGGGTTCGCATGCGGTCTGTGTGCCATTACATTCACCCCACTCCAGGCGACACAGCTGTGTTTGCGGGCTGTCGCAGGCGGGTGTGCCGGTATAAGTGGATGGATGGGCAGCCCAATTGTACTCAGACGGGTATTTACCCCAGACACTTTCTTCCCCGCGAAAATACCGTGCTGCTTCATACAGTGAATCGACAATCGGTGTGTAGCCAGCAGGTTGCCAGCTGTCGACTACATTGGCGAGAAAGTCACGAACCGGGAGGTCAGCAGGAGCATCAGGTAGATTATCTACGGCAGAGTAGCTGCCTATTATTGCTGCTGCTTCGTTTTCTAACGGCGATATGGGAAAGCTGACGCCTTTAATTGAGTCCCACTGGTAACCCTTAACGAATTCAGCATTGGCATAGCTCATCAAACCAATGTTCAGATTTGATGGGGCAGCATTCATCACTTCCCGGAACGTCTCCTGCATGACCTGCATGCGGGATTTACCTCCGCTGCCGGTAACGATTTGATCCATACTGCCGGATGAGTCCATGAGAAACAGTACGTTAGCGTTCACCTTGGCGGCGTCAGACTGATAAAAGATTTCTGTTTCGTCAGCAATTACTGCTGCCGGAATTAAAAACGGGTAACTGGCTATCAGCAGACGGAAAGCCATTGTTAATATTCGCTGGTAAATATTCATAGAAATTAACCGCTACTACTTATTTTTGTTATACGACACAAGTGCGATGCCTGAATGGGGCTGCTGTTGTACACCTTAACAGGAAGTGTACTGTGCTACTGTTATGTTAATAATTTATTAGTTAATTTAATGATATAGCATAAATCAAATTTGTGCAATGCTGAGTAACACTTGTAACCCAAAGTCAGGCCCGGAGCGCATTCAGCCGTTATTCACCGCGAGCGCATGTATAAAAGTAATACGGTTTTACCTCTAATAAATGCAGTGATAGTGCTGAAAATGACAGTGAACATGCGTAATAACTGTTCCTGTTAACTTTTAAATTCAATTATACTTTCTGAAAGTATGCAGGCGTTTTTTTACGGACTAAATAACGTTAAAACAATACAGTTACGTTACTTTAAAATGGACGGTTTCATTCTGTTCTCTGGTATATCTTTTTACGCACTTTATTCTTTTTAGCTGCTTTTTTCGCGGCTCTGGAAATGTACTGTTTCATCTCCTTACGGGTCTCGTTAACACGCTTCTGTTGTAAGGCAACATTCTTCTTCATTTTTTTTGCTTTTTTTGCCGCAGAACGCGCTTTATCTGCGGCATTTTGTGCGTTTTCAGCAGCTTGTTGAGCGCTGATAGCGGCTTTTTTTGCTTTCTTTAGTGCTTTTTTTAACTTTTTTGTCTTTTTGCTCATAATCGAGGCTCCTGTTTGCCGGAGGATTGGGTGCCGGTGAGGAATCAGATATCACTGTCCGGATTGTAGATGTCATTTACATGCCCAACAATTCTGGGGTCTGGCTGGTGAACGATGGTGTTGTCTTTGCCGGGGTAATCAAGGTGGTACAGGAAGTGGCGGATAGCATTTACTCTGGCGCGTTTTTTGTCGTCTGATTTGACCACTGTCCATGCGGCGTCAGCCGTGTCCGTATAAAAGAACATGGCTTTACGTGCTGCGGTGTATTCATCCCATTTATCCAATGAAAGTAAGTCGATCTGACTGAGCTTCCAGTGTTTCAGTGGGTCATGTTTGCGGGAGTGGAAACGCCGTAGCTGTTCCTGTCGTGTGACAGAAAACCAGTATTTGGTAAACAAGGTGCCTTCATTAACCAGCATGCGTTCTAAAGCCGGTGCCTGACGCATAAATTCCAGGTATTCGTTATCATTACAAAAGCCCATGACCCGTTCGACGCCCGCGCGGTTGTACCAGGAACGATCGAACAGAACCATTTCGCCTTTGGTGGGGAGGTGGCGTATATAGCGTTGGAAATACCATTCACCTTGTTCGCGTTCTGAGGGTTTTTCCAGCGCGACAACATGTGCAGCACGCGGGTTCAGGTGTTCCATGAAGCGTTTGATCGTGCCGCCCTTGCCAGCAGCATCGCGCCCTTCAAAGAAAATGACGATTTTTTTGTGCTCTTCCTTTACCCAGCTTTGTACTTTTAGTAATTCTGTCTGCAACAGGTGTTTTTCATGCTCATATTCCTCAATCCCCATTTTTTCAGAGTAGGGATATTCACCCAGTGCATGAGTAATCTTTAGCAGCTCTCTCCCCGACATGGCAGTATTTCGGTTCATGACAACAGCAGGGTTACGTAGCTGTGTGATTAGCCTGGCGGCTTTTTGGGATGAGAGTGCTTTTGTTTGCGGTTTGTTAGTTTGTGCCCGGCGTGATTTTTTCTTGCCCATTCATGGTCTCCAGCAAGCCATTGTTTTGTCATGGCCATCATATTGTGCCAGAAATTATGAAACCTTGATTTGCATCAAGGTTATTGCTGATGGATAGAGGCTTTAGCTTTTGCGTGTCGGTAACTCATCGTGTTTTGGTAATTCGGCAGAATCACGGTGCCATGTTGCTTTTGAGTCGTAGAAAATGCTTTGGCTGGGTTCAATACCGGGATGCTCATCCAGTGTGCCTGCCGGTATGACCACGGATTTACCGCCTTTTGCCTTCCAGGGCAGGGAAGAACCGCAGTTTTTACAAAAGGCAGTGGTCAAATATTTGGTGTCTTCCGGGATAAATTCCCCCACACCCGCTGCACCTTTCAGCCAGCGGAAATGTTCAGGGCGTACCAGAATATTAGCTGCATAACCGCTGCCGGTGAATTTGCGACAGCGTGAGCAGTGACAATACTGGAAAATACCTAAGTTACCGCTGATTTCATATTCAACCTCACCGCAGAAACAACTGCCTTTCGCTGTGACTTCGCTCATGTTTATTCCTCCCGAAACAGAATATTCAGCATAAGCAGGCCTTTCTGAGTTAGCAAGCTGTTTGGTGTTTTAAACGGATTCCCCGTAGGTTTGGCAAGTAGTGAGCCTGAGCAATCTGATTGGCCCTTGTCTTACATGGGCACGCTAAAAATGGCTACTAGTGCTAAAGTGCAGACGATAAGTAAATGTTTCATTGTACCCTCCCTCAAGGTATTGAACGGTTGTTATCGTCCAGCTTAATGCTGGCTGAGCCGGATTGGAGGTAAAGATGCCACTGTGGGTTTGTGATAAATTCACGAAACTCTGATCAAGACTCAGAGCTGATGACGGTTCTCCTTCTGATAATTAACAGACTGTAATCTCTGAGTGGGAACCATCACCCCGGCTGATTTATCTAACTCCGGTGATGGCAATGGATCATAAACGCAATGCGGCTTATAATTCGCCAGACAATCTGCAATAAATCTTTAATAATTAAATACGGATGGACGCATGAAGCCTATTTTATATCCGCTACTGTTGGCGACAGCACTGACATTTTCTCCGCTTCAGGCTGCCGAACCTGAAGTGATCGAAGCAACCACCATTTCTCTGCGTGGCGAACCGTTTTACCCGCCGGAGTTCACCCATTTTGGCTATACCAATCCCAAAGCACCGCCGGGTGGAACTATTGTGGACTGGGTTCGTGGTACGTTCGACAATTTTAACCCGTATGCTACCCGTGGGGATTCCTCACAGGGATCGCGGGCTATTTATGATGACCTGATGACAACTTCATCGGACGATCTGAATGCATACTATCCGTTAATTGCGAAGCAAATTACTTATGCCAGCGATTCTTCCTGGATCACTTTTCATATTGATGAGCGCGCACGCTTTCAGGATGGCAAACCCATCCGCCCGGAAGATGTGAAATTCACTTTTAATAAGCTGATCGAAGAAGGCTTGCCTGGCTTAAAAGCTTATTACAGCTATGTGGAGAATATTGAGGTTCTCGAAGGCAACAAAATTAAGTTTAGTCTGGCTGAAGGCAAGCGTGATAAATCGCGCATGATGGCATTGTGTGGTTTTCCGGTATTTCCGGAACACTTCTGGAAAAATCACAAACTTAATGAGCCTCTGAAAGAAGTACCGGTGGGCAGCAGTGCTTACAAAATTTCAGATTATGAGTTTGGTAAGTATGAAGTGATCAGCCGTATTGATGATTATTGGGCGAAAGACCTGCCGGGTGTGCAGGGACTGATGAATGAAGATGCCATTCGCTATGATTATTACCGCGATGAAACCGTTGCGTTCGAGGCATTCAAAGCCGGTAAGATTGATAAATGGACTGAGAGTACTGCAAAGCGCTGGGCAAATGATTATGTCTTTCCGGCGATTGAAGATGGTCGTGTGCTGAAGCTGGAAGTGCCGCATGAAATCCCGCTACGCACCCAGGGCTTTATTTTCAATATGAAGCGCGATTTGTTTAAAGATATTCGTGTCCGTAAAGCATTGACCTTGTTGATGGATTTTGAATGGATGAATAAAAATCTGTTCTATGGTCAGTATACCCGTGCCGATAGTTTCTTTATGAATACGGAGTATAAGGCGACAGGTCTGCCTTCCGAGGCTGAGCTGGAATTTCTTGAGCCGCTCAAAGGTAAAATCCCGGATTCTGTGTTTACGGAAGCCTTTGAACTACCGGTTACCGATGGCAAAGGCAATATCCGTAAATACCTGAGACAGGCACTGCGTCTGTTTAAAGAAGCTGGTTGGGAAGTCAAAAATCAGAAACTGGTGAATAAAAAAACGGGTAAGCGGTTTGAGTTCGAAATGCTGCTGGTAAGTCCCAGCTTTGAAAAAATCGCTCTGGCTTATGAAAAAAACCTTAAAAAAGCCGGTATCAAGATGAATATCCGTACGGTGGATTCCAGTCAATATGCTGACCGCACCACCAATTATGATTTCGACATGATTTCCAGTAGTTATCGTTCCAATCCTTACCCAAGCTCAGGTTTGCGTCAACATTGGCATTCAGAAAGCCTGAACTCCAGTTGGAACCGTAACAATACAGATGATCCGACTCTCGATTTTCTGATGGATGAAATTCTGAAGTATCAGGAAGAAAAAGATAAAGATAAGCTGTTGGCTTTGGGCAAGGCGATCGACCGGGTGTTGATGCATAGTTACTACATTGTGCCACAGTGGAATATCAGTAAATTCCGTATTGCACACTGGGATAAGTTTGGTAAGCCTGAAAAAACGCCGAAGTACTCATTGGGCGATGGGGCGTGGTGGTTTGATCCTGATAAAGCTTTGAATAAATAAGCTGTGCATGAATGTTTTCAGGTGCCCAAAGCTCATCTTTAGCAGAGAAGAGGGCACCTCATTCCTGAGAAACTTTGCGCACGTACTTACCAATAACTGAAAAGGCTAAGCACCGATGACGGCTTACATTATCCGCCGCTTGTTGTTGATGATCCCCACCTTGTGGGCGATCATCACACTGAATTTCTTTATTATCCAGCTGGCTCCGGGAGGGCCGGTGGAGCAGGCGATGGCACAACTGCAGGGAATTGATAATTCAGCGGTTGATCGTATGAGCGGGGCCAATCAGAATGATGTGGTTGATGTTGCCAGTGAGGAAAGTCAGGGTAGCGAATACCGGGGTTCGCAGGGTTTAGATCCGGCGATTATTAAAGAAATCGAACAGCGTTTTGGTTTTGATAAGCCGGTGCATGAACGCTACTTCATGATGCTGAAGAATTATCTGTTTTTTGATTTTGGTGATAGTTTTTTTAAAGGGGCTTCGGTTGTCGACTTAGTGGTTGATCGCATGCCAGTGTCTATTTCATTGGGCTTGTGGAGTACGGCGCTTATCTATCTCATCTGTATTCCGCTGGGTGTGTATAAAGCCCGTCACTATGCCGGGCGTTTTGACTCTTCCAGTACCACCGTGTTGATTGCCTTAAGCTCAATTCCGGGATTCCTGTTTGCGGTGATGCTGGTGATTTTGTTTGCCGGTGGGAATTATCTGGATTGGTTTCCGCTACGTGGTTTGACCTCAAATAACTGGGATGAGCTGAGTTGGTGGGGGAAAACGGTTGATTATCTCTGGCATATCACGTTGCCAACAATAGCACTCACCATCGGTAGTCTGGTCGGGCTAACCTTACTGACTAAAAACTCGTTTCTGGACGAAATTGGCAAGCAATATGTTCTCACTGCGCGGGCAAAAGGCAATAGCGAGCGCCGGATTATGTACGGGCATGTATTTCGTAATGCCATGCTGATTATTATTGCCGGGTTTCCGGCAACGCTGATTGGTATTCTGTTTACCGGCTCAGTCTTGATTGAAGTGATTTTCTCTCTGGAAGGACTGGGTCTATTAGGTATGGAGGCTGCTCTGGGCAGGGATTATCCCGTAATGTTTGGCACCCTGTATATTTTTACCTTTCTGGGGTTAGTGATTGGTTTGATCGGCGACCTGATGTATACCGTGGTTGATCCGCGCATTGATTTTGAGGCACGGGGATGAATCTATCCGGTATCAATCAACGTCGAGTTGAACGTTTTTTTGCTAATCGTAAAGCGGTCTGGTCGCTCTGGATTTTTGGTGTGGTTTTCATTATCAGTTTGTTTTCTGAATTCATTGCCAATGATAAGCCGCTGATTGTCTCTTACGAACAGCAGTATTATTTTCCGGTATTTAAAGACTATCCGGAGACTGCGTTTGGTGGTGAATTTGAGACTACCGCAGATTATAAAGACCCCTATGTTCAGGAGTTGATCAACGAAAAGGGCTGGTATTTGTTTCCGCCCATTCCTTACAGTCATCGCACGATTATTGGTGATCTGGATAGTCCGGCTCCTTCCGCCCCGGACAGTAAAAATATCTGGGGTACCGATGAGCAGGCGCATGACCTGTTTGCCCGTGTATTGTACGGCTTTCGTATTTCGGTGTTATTTGGTTTCTCCCTTACTATCGCCTCAGCAATCATTGGGGTTGCAGCAGGGGCGGTGCAAGGATACTACGGCGGCTGGCTGGATTTAATTTTCCAGCGTTTTATCGAAGTCTGGGGCAGTATGCCACAGCTGTACATGCTGATTATTCTGGCCAGTATTATTCGACCGAGTTTCTGGATATTGCTGGTGTTCCTGCTCTTATTTAGCTGGATGGGGTTTGTCGGTGTCGTGCGTGCTGAATTTTTGCGCTGCCGTAACTTCGATTATGTGAAAGCAGCGAAAGTGATGGGGATGAGCGACCGGCGCATTATGTTTAAACATATCCTGCCGAATGCAATGGTAGCGACAATGACTTTTATGCCATTAGTTTTGAGCGGTTCGGTGACAACGCTGGTGGGGCTGGACTTCCTCGGTTTTGGCCTGCCGCCCGGATCAGCAAGTCTGGGTGAAATTCTGGCTCAGGGTAAAAATAATATTCAGGCCCCATGGCTCTGGTTGTCGGCGTTCTTCTCTATTGGAATTATGACCATGTTACTGGTATTCATTGGTGAAGGTGTGCGCGATGCTTTTGATCCCCGACTGGTAAAAAAGTAGTTTTTACGGCAGGATTAGCGCCCTTTTAGCTTTTGAGACGGTTTGTTGTGACTATTGCCAATCGTGAGTTACTGGAGAAGGAGTTTTCTCACCTGTATGCACAGCTGGAAAAACTTTTCCCGCAGTGGTTGGATACACTGCCTGAGTTAGTTCACAGCATCACGTTTGAGAAGCCTCATGGTAAAAGGCAGGAGTGGCTGAATACGCTGGCTGCTTTACCTGGTATTAAGCCTTCGGAGTCTTGTTTTACTGCTGACCGGGTAAGGGTTGGTCAGCAACATGATTGTACCGATGAACAACGTCAGCAATTAAAAGAACAACTGCAGGTCTTTATTCCCTGGCGTAAAGGGCCATTTGAGCTTTTTGGTATCCATATTGATACTGAATGGCGTTCTGACTGGAAATGGACGCGGGTGTTGCCACATCTTTCCGATATAGATGGTCGTACTGTGCTTGATGTTGGTTGTGGTAGCGGTTATCACCTCTGGCGTATGCGTGGGGCCGGTGCGAGGCAGGTCATCGGTATTGATCCCAGTTTATTCTTTCTGATGCAATTTCATAGTGTTAAACATTATGTGCCTGATGAGCCGGTACACCTCCTGCCATTGCGGAGTGAGGATTTGCCGGACTTTCGGGGGAAGGGCTTTGATACGGTATTTTCTATGGGAGTCTTATATCACCGGCGCTCTCCCTTACAGCATTTACAGGAATTAAAGCAGGCTTTACGCCCGGGTGGTGAACTGGTGCTGGAAACACTGGTTGTGGAAGGTGATGTACATACTGCACTAATGCCGGAAGATCGTTATGGTAAAATGCGAAATGTCTGGTTTATTCCTTCGACATTAATGCTGGAGCTGTGGTTGCGGCGGCTTGGTTTTCGTAATATCCGGACAGTTGATGTCAATCAAACCAGTATTAATGAACAGCGCAGCACTGACTGGATGCGTTTTGAATCACTGCGCGACTTCCTTCATCCTGAAGACCAGGGCCTTACGATTGAAGGTTATCCTGCTCCACGCCGGGCGGTACTCATTGCTAATATGCCTGAATGATATCTGGTGTTTTGCTGTAATTGATGTACCAGTCTGCGCTACCTCATGTATTCTCTTCTTTGATCAGCTTGGCGATATGCCAGAGGCCGGGGATGTATTCCACTGCCGCACGCAGGGATAAATCACTTGGGTTATTGCGTTGTTGTTGGTACAAAAAAGCGTAGAAGTTGGAAAAATTTGCGCTAATGCCTTGCTTTTTCATTTTTATAATCAGGCGTTTGGTATTTCCGGCTCCCCAGTTATAGGACGTCATCGCCAGCAGCCAGGCATCAGTTTCGGAGAATTTGGCGACTTTGGCAAAATAAAAATAATAGCGACGTAAATGCATCCGTGCAGCCATTGTGCTCAGATAAGCATTAGAACGGATTTTATCCGGGTGTGTTTTTTTCAGTGCTTTAGGCGCGTGGTTCAGTTGTATGAGTTCATCTGTTACCTCCCGCACCAGTTGCCAGTAACCATAATCACTGGCCGGATGCCCTTTGTGCGGTTCCCATAAAGACTCCATATATGGGATTAACATGACGATTTCCGGCATCTCGTGAAACTCCAGACGTTTTACAAAGCGGTAGGATTTGCGGAATGCCTGATTATAAATATTATGACCGCGCCGGTTACGCCAGGTGATACGGTTTTTAATGCGTTTACTGACTTTGCGGAAAGCTTTGTGACCTTTACCATGTAATGAATGTTGCAGAAAATACGCAAATAACTCCAGCTGCTGAGTCGCAATATTTGCGCGATTGTTTCTGGCGGGTAATTCTGTGCGGTACTGTTGCCAGTTTGTCATATGATGGACGTTACTATCGGCCAGACTATAATTGCTGAGCACTAAGCTGCACAAGATGAACAGGCATTTTCCTGAATAAACAGAAAAATCACGAATGATTCCTGGTTTCTGCACCATTTTTGCAATTCCCGATCTCAGAATAAGCGGATGATAAAGCTAATTTTTCAGCAAACATTACGCCACTCAATCATCCTGCTGTTGTTGGTGGCGACAGGGGGGTATTTGCTTAGTAGCTGGGTTGACAGTGAAATTTTTGCACCTCCACGGAAACAATTACACCATTTTCATCTGGAACGGTTAAAAAATCCTGCTGAATTCGGTTTGCATATTCGCCAGCATCAATGCTTGCAAGGAAGGGTGCCTTGTATGTTGGTGGAACCTGATGCAGCGGCCGGGCTGGGTAAGCGCGGGCGTATTCTGCGTGAGCAACTGCAAGCCAGAGGTGTAAAACTGAACCCTTACGGTGAAGTTCGCGCAACTTTGCTAATGCTGCATGGCCGTAACGGGCGTAAAGAGATTTTGCTGCCGGTTGCTGAACGATTTGTTGCTGCCGGTTTCCGCTGTCTGATACCGGATTTGCCTGCTCATGGTGAGAGTCAAGCCGGACGTTTGAGTTTTGGCGGTAGTGAAGCTGAGCGGCGGTTACCTGCGCAGGTTTTGCTGGAAATGAAACAACATTTCGCTTTGCCTGATCAACCGGTCGCTTTGTGGGGCATGTCGATGGGTGGTGCATTTGCGATGAGTTCAGCACGTGAATCACGACTCTGGTCTGGCCTGATAGTTGTCAGCAGTTTTGCCTCACTGGATGATGTATTACTTAACTATGTGCCATCGCATTATGATAAGTACGCTGACGGGATGATTGGGATGCTGGATATAGCGCGTTGGTTACAGGGTAAGCCAACATTGAGCAGTATCCGCCCGGCAAAATGGGCGGCGGAAGTTGATCTGCCTGCCTTACTGGTACATGGTGATAATGATGTTTATGTGCCCATGTCACAGGGAAAACGACTATTCCGGGCGCTGAGGAGTCAGCGTAAACAGTGGATTACGGTGCCGGGTGGTGGGCACCGTAATGTATTGTCTACCCCAATGCAGCTTTATGCTGCAATGAGTGAGTGGTTATTGCGATTGTTTGATGCCTGAACAGAATTGTCTGTCAGGGGCGCAAAGCAATCATTGCCCGGCCATCGGTATAGCGGGTGTTGTAATAGTTTTTCGAAAAACTCTGATCAGCACGGTTGCATACTAAACCGGCAATTTTCCCCGTGCTGCTTTCCAGGCGATTGATTGCCGTTTGGGCATCTGTTTTGCGGGTATTATTATTAGCAACTACCAGTAGTGTGCTGTCTACCTGACCAGCGATTACCAAAGCATCTGCCATACCCAACACCGGTGGACTATCGATAATGATATGGTCAAACACTTTACGGCTATTCGCGATGAGTTTGCTAAAACTTGCGGAGTCCAGCGTATCCACCGGATCATTGACTGCTGGTCCGGCCGTGATCGTCATAAAGAATAAGGGTGAGTTTGGCAGATAAGATTTGTGCGCTTTAATTTCACTGTCGTACAGGTAGTTACTCAGGCCCAGTTTATTATCCAGATTCAGTTTTTTATGGATGCTGGGCTTACGCAGATCACAATCAATCAGCAGCACTTTTTTACCGGTATTAGCCAATGAGCTGGCCAGGAATACTGCAACCGTACTTTTGCCATCACCGGGATTGGGACTGGTAATGTGAATGCTTTGTGGAATGCCGGTGGCATCCTGCCCTAATTGTAAAGCAGTACGCAAATACCTCAGTGCTTCTGCTGCTCCCGGATCAAAGGCATCTTTTGTCGCCAGAGAGCCTAAGCCAAACCAGCGTTTTTTAACCTGTGGAATGGACGTGAGCACCGCGTATTTAGTTGATAATGACGCAAGGCCCTGTTCATTGCGCACCTTTGGCGAAAACATCTCGCGCAGGAAAGTTATGAAGCTGTATATAATGAAGCCCAGAAAGCTGCCTAACAGCAGGTATTTTGAATAGCTCAATCCATCTTTGCGTGCCGGCAGTTCCGGGTTATCAACAACAGAGATATTATCACCGGGAACCGGGCCAATAACGCTAATTTCTTTTAAACGTTGTAACAAGCCTTCATAGAGGTTTCGTGAGGTATCTACATCACGTTTCAAACTGGTATAGCCGATACTGTTTTCATAATATTTCAGTAAGTCTTTCTCCAGTTTTTTGATTTCACGATTGAGTTTCTTTTCTTCTTCCAGGGTTGCAATATAGTTTGCCCGCATATTTTGAGAGGTGTTTTTCTCAACAGTACGGGATTCATTACTGATATAAGCCTGTAAACGATCAATTTGTTGTTTCAGTCGTTTCATTTCCGGATAAGCGGGTTTGAACAGGCTGAGTTTTGAGGAGTATTCTGCCTGTAAGCTACTCAATTCCTGCTTTTTGGCTTGTACTACCGGGTCTGCACTGGCATTAAGCAAAGTGCTGATATTTTGCTTGTTCTGGAACTGGCTTTCAGCATCAATGCGGCGGCTTTTCGCCTTAATGTAGGCTTCGTTCAATAATGAAATATTATTGCCGATTACTGATACATCAGCCTGAGTATCTACGATCTTATTATCACGTGCATAGTCGAGTAGCTGCTTTTCAGCATTCTGCATTTTTTCACGTGAAGTCTCGATTTGTGTACTCAGGTATTGCTTGGCTTCCTCAGTCGATTCCATTCGGCGCAGTTGCTGCGATTCAATGAACGTTTGGATATAAGTTTGCAGCACGATTTGGGCTTCTTCCGGGTTCTGAGCCGTATAGTGCAGATCAATGATACGTGAGCGTCTGACCGGGCTGATCGTCAGGTTCTGGAAGAAGATCTCTTCAGGAGTGACTCGTTCTTTCTTACCTTCAGACTGTGTGGGCAGGAAAGTCCTGAGGTATTCAACCTGTGCTTTTAGCCAGTTGGTGATGGTATAAACCGGTGGGATGAATTTCTTTTCCGCCAGTAAGGAATCGCTCATATCAAGATCAGTGATAACCTGGCGGGCAAGGTCGTGGTTTCTCAACAATTTATACTGAGTGTTATAGAATACATCGTCATTGATGTATGACGGCGGGCGAGAGGTATCAACATCGTATTCCAGAATACGCGTGTGGTCTGTTTCGATTTTTATCGAAGCTTCGGAGGTATACGTTTTATTACTGAGCAAAGCGAGCAATAGCATGAGAGCAGCAAACGTTAATACAAATAAGAAAATGTATTTCAGGCTTTTTTTCCATGCTGTCCAGTAATCAAGTAATGATGCAGCGGTTTTCTCATCTGCAAGGTCATAGGCGTAGGAAGGTGTTATCTGTTGCGGTGTAATAACGCCCTGGTTACCAGCTACCATAAGGTTCAGTTCTTTACTATTGCTTTCATTATGTTTATTCATATTAGCGCTCCGGATATCAAGCTTCTGAGACAACGTCGGCCTGGAGTTTGCCGGGGTGTTTCTTGTTATAGAATCGGATGAATTGTTCTGTGATATGTGGCCAGGTGTAGTTGTCGTAGGCATGTCTGAGCAACATATCACCCTTTGTCTGAGCAATATCAGGGTGATTGATGACGTATTCCATGTGTTTTTTCAGGGCTTCCACATCACCTAATGGGTAAGTAAACCCCTTGTTGTCTAAAGCCTCGGAATTTGCAGGTATGTCGCTGGCAATGCAGCATCTGGAAAAGCTCATGGCTTCCAGTAATGTAATTGGCAGGCCTTCAATGGCAGAAGGTAAAATATAAGCCAGTGCATTGCTATACCATTCCACTAACTCGTCACCATAGGCAGCACCGGTAAAGATGATATTGTCATCGTGCTGGCTCAGCTGTTTGAGTTCGCTGACATATTCTTTGTCTTGCGGGCGTTCTTTGCCAACAATAACCAGTTTTAGCTGATTAGTTTTGATGTGCCGGTAAGCATTGATCAGGTCTTCGATACGTTTTTCTTTTGATAGTCGCCCAACATAAAGAAAATAACCATGGCGCTGCACGTCATGTTGTATATTCTGTTGCAGTTTCCTGGGCGCTCTGGGTGTAATGCCTGACGGGATATAAGTAACGCTTTTTTTGTATTTTTTCTCGTAATAATCTTTTAGGTTTTTAGAAACTGCACTGGAGTCGTTGGCAAATAAAAAAGTCATTGACTCTGACACTCTGAAAAAAACACGGGCGATAACATTCCATGAATCTCTTTCCCATTCGTGTCCGTGACTTTGGAAAACGGCATAGCGACCAAACAAGCGGGGAATGAATGAAAAGATGCTTGGGCCAACTGCATGATAGTGCACAATATCGAGACCGGGGATTTTGAACTGATGAAGCGTTGCTAAAAACACCAGGGTGATTTTTTCCAGGTATTTGTGTCTGATTGTTGGCAGAGGGTAGAACAGGATGCCAGCATGCCGGAAAGGTTCTGTGTGAGTTTTGCTTTTCATGCAGTACACGATTACTTCATGGCCTGATTCAGCCAGTCTTTTGCCCAGCTCGATGGTATAAGTTTCGATTCCACCAATGACATCAATCCCTTTGATGGCGATAAATGCAATTTTCATTTAGCTATCTCGTTTTGGTTTAGAGATACATTAAGTCATACAAAAAACTAATGCAGGGGGTGCTTGGATCAATGGAATCAATGGCTGGATAAGCGTTTTTGAGTCTTTAGGGTTATGTGGGGGTTAGCAAAGTCGTTGTTGTTGAGAGGTTGGCAACGCTTTGATTTTAAAGATATGAATGTATGCAAGAGCCAGTATCAGGATTTGGATTATCCCTATGCTGATTAATTGCATATAAGGGGCGGAGCCGGAGAAATTGCTTAACAGCCAATAACAGGTAGCTATTAACAGGCCTAATAACAATGGTTTTATGCTAATTTTGGCTATATTCAGCAAAATGGCGAGTGTTTTTTGTTCAGAACACCGTGCAAAAGCCAGTATTCTGCAGCCAATACCACAGACAGAAGCTGCGGTGACTGAAGCTATAATAAAACCGTTAAATCCCATAAGAGCGGTGAATGGGATTAATAATGCAAACTTGAGCAGCACTTCTGAGAAGTCAATACCAGCATTGGTCTTTTCCTGTTTACGTCCGTTCAGATAGGGTGTGGTCGCCATTTGGAAGCTGATACTAAACAGGATCAGAGATAATAATAATAAAGCATTGTGCAGGGACTGGTATTGTTCGCCTACCCAAAGCGTTATAAAGAATCCCCCATAGATATAGAGATTCAGACAGGCAAGAATTGAGAGCGTGATGCCGATTTCCAGTGACTTAAACACCGTGTTTTCTGCTGTCTGATACTGCTTATTACCGATGTTGCGGATAATAATTGTGTCCCAGTAACTCATAAATCGCATCAGTATCTGGGTTACCATCATGATAATGAAAACAATAATGGTATAGTGGGCGGAAGCTGTGATACCAATCAATATAGATACCAGCACGCTGTCTGTACGGAATTTGAGGAATTCGGTGCTTTGTGAAACGGCGGTAAATTTGCTGAATTGCAACAGTTCTGTCAGCGTCTTGCGGTTAATTGCTGATTGTTGAAAAAATAAAGTTTTGTGTCGGGCATAAGTGCTGAGTAAAGGCAGCACAAAGAAGAGAATATTAACGATGGCAGCCAGAATGACAATGCTTGTCAAATCAGCCCCCATGAAAAGCGCCAGTGCGATTCCTCCAATGCGACAGACAACCCGGATGACTTCAAAAGCACCAATATCCACGTAACGCACTTCAGTGCGGAGGATGCTGAGGTACATACGCAGCGGAATTGATATGGCGACTTCCAACATAACAATACAAACAATACGACTGATAAGCAGTTGATTATCAGTAAACAGCCCCAGGGAATTAGTGATTGTCAATGTTAATGCTATAACAAGTAGTATGCAGGCGATGATTATCGCGAGGAATAGCGAGTTACTAATGATATTTGTCCAGGTCGCTTTGCTTTGTGCCTGGATGGATAAATAGCGGGTACAGGCAAGTGCAATGCCAAAATCCAGTAATAGCAGGTAGCTGGTAATAGAGGACACCATGCCCCAGATCCCAAACTGATATTCCCCCAGCTTGCTGAGAACTAAGGGCAGTAATAGCAGCATGCCAAATGAGCTAATCCCAATAGCGAGTAAACGCATTACCATTGATAAACGGTAGTTTTGGCCCATGCTCATGTCGCTGGTACAGAGTGGCTCTGCTGGCTGATAAGTTCGACGATCCGGGTATTCCAGTCAAACTGATATTGTTGTTTTCCGCTGGCGGTTTTAGTGCGTACCTGTTGGGCAAATTCCTCGTCGGTAATGAATTTTGTTAGCTTCTGTACAAGTTCTTCGGGGTCTTTGGGGTCAAAGTGTAATTGCGGATCCTGTAAGACTTCGGTGACTTCCGGAATCCGGCTGACCAGGCAGGGCAGACCATAGCCCATAGCCTCCATCAGTCCATTCGGAGAGCCTTCCATTAATGTTGGAAAGACAAATAGCTGGCAATTTTGCAGGGTTTGCGCTGCATTGCTTTGCCAACCCAAAAATTTCACCCGGTCTGCAATTCCGTGTTGTTCTGCAAATCTTTTTAATGTTTCCCCGTACTCTTTTCCGCTGGTATCAGGCCCTATTAACAGGTATTCCCAGTCAAGGTGTTTAATCCGTGCCAGTGCCTGTAGCACTAAGTGGATATTTTTTCTTTCATTAAGTACTGAAACGGTAACAATTTTTACCGGCTGATTGCCGGTTGGTGTAGTTATATCAAGGGCTGAAGTAGTAATATCGTTGGGTAGTACACCTATGTTTCCGGCTTTTGGGTTCCTGGCCTGGATGTCTTTTTGCATACTACTGTTGGTTGCTAATACTTTTGCAGAGAAGTGTACACCAATTTTTTCCAGCAGTTGATGTATGGTGCCACGTAACCAGGCATGTGATTTGTACCGCGAATCGAAGACATCATCACCCCTGATAAGCGTGATGGTTTTTACGGGTAGCCCAATGCCCGACAAGATAGACGTTGTGGCATAAAAAAATGAAAAGACAAAATGTGTTTTTACCTGATGCATTTTGGATAAACGCCGTAAAGCAAAGGTTGCCCGCCAATAAAATTCAGGCCAGTAAAGCATGGATTGCTCAGTACTTCGCATATTTAAAATAACAGCATTAATCCCCTTGCCACTAACAGGCAACTCGCTGCTGGCCACATAAATTAATTCATGTCCTGAGTCAGCAATTGCCTGATAGGCTCTGTAGAGCCGTTTGGTAAAACCACCCTGTTTGTGCTTGCAGTACACAGAAAGAACGACGTCTTTTCTCATAAGTTTTTTCTATAGTTATCAGTATGGCTAAACATAACATCAGCGATAACCATAAGTGGCAGCACAATGCGAACGGTGGTAGCAAAAACAGGAATTCTGGCAACAGCTTGCGTTTATCAGTAAAAACATTTCGTTGGTAACCCTATGAGTGGTTCGTGCAAACCGTTCCCCGCAACTATGACTACACAGTATTTAGCGGCGCAGCTGCTGAAAGCTGGCTTTTAACCGAAGTCAGAATTTTACTAATAATATGAATTACGACTCCGTGGAAGGGCTGCATTCCGCATAAACAATTAAAAGAAAAAGGGTCATATAACCGGAGACTCATTGGATGAGTGATAGCAGCCAAAGCTTTGACTTTCATACTGCTGAAGTAGCAATACAGGCTGATGGACAAGTTGAAGAGACAAAGAAGATTAAGTTTTGTGATGACAAGGTGTTGTATATCTACGCGCCTCTGTCTGATGAGAAAACAATCAGTCGTGTGATGGATAAAACAGGCATTGATTATCGGCTAAATGATTATCGTGCCGGTATCTGGTCTGCAAAACACCAGCTATGTTATTTCAGGTTTCCGGCGCTGAACTCTTTCCAGAAGCTATTGTTGCAGGATGCTGTGCAGCAGCAGGCGACGGTGAGTCCACTTAATGAATACTTCGAATCCGGTTTTGGCTGGATTGAGATTGATTTGTTAGATCCGGAACAGCTGGTATCAATGGACGATCAGGCATTAAAAGCCGGTAGGCATCAGTGGCATTTGCGGGTGTTGTCAGGGAAAGCATTTGCATTGTCAGCACTGGTTTTTGCTCTGCCTTTAGTTGTCCTGGTAGCGTTGTCTATTAAACTGGACTCCAAAGGCCCGGTGTTTTTCCGCCAGCTACGCACGGGTCTGTATAACCGTGAATTCAAAATTATAAAGTTCCGCTCGATGACTCAGGATGCCGAGAAAAATGGTGCAAAATGGGCGGCTGTAAATGATGTGCGAATCACGCGGATTGGTCGGTTTTTGCGTAAAACCCGGCTTGATGAATTGCCACAGTTAATCAACGTGCTAAAAGGGGATATGGCCATTATTGGGCCACGGCCTGAACGGGAAGTATTTATCCGGCAACTGGAAGGTGAAGTGCCGTTTTACCGCTTCCGGCACCTGGTGAAACCGGGGATTACCGGGCTGGCACAGGTAAGCCATGGCTATGGTGCCTCAGTAGAAGACGCAAAAGAAAAACACCGCCACGATCTTTATTATATTAAGCATCAAAGTTTACGGTTGGATCTTAAGATACTGCTGAAAACCCTGCATATTGTATTGACTGGCAAGGGTACATGACGTTCCTGCTGCTTATGCTTACGGTTAACTGAGTTTTCTTTCTGTCATTGAATGCCCTCGCGGCTGTGATATTCTTCTGCATCTTTAGATAACTGCGGTGGAAACCGACATGGAAAATGTGGTGCGCATGACAGAATACAGTCATGGGGCAGGGTGTGGCTGTAAGATTTCTCCGGCTGTGTTAGATGTTATTTTAGGTTCGGCAGGCGCTGAGATTACTGATCCCGGGCTGTTAGTCGGGAATGGCTCCAGAGATGATGCGGCTGTTTATGATCTGGGTGATGGCAGTGCTGTGATTAGCACAACAGATTTTTTCATGCCGATTGTGGATGACCCTTTTACCTTTGGCCGTATTGCCGCCACTAATGCGATCAGTGATGTTTATGCAATGGGTGGTACACCATTAATGGCGATTGCAATATTTGGCTGGCCATTAGAGAAACTACCGCCGGAAGTTGGGCAGCATGTTATTAATGGTGGCCGGAAAGCCTGTGCGGATGCGGGTATTGCTTTGGCTGGCGGACATAGTATTGATGCCCCGGAACCCATTTTTGGCCTGGCAGTAACCGGACGAGTGAAAACCAGGCATCTGAAGCAAAATAATCAGGCGCAGGTCGGCGACCGCTTATATCTGACTAAGCCGTTGGGGATTGGGGTATTAAGTACAGCACAAAAACAGAAGAAAGTGACCCCGGAGCATGCACAGCTGGCTATCGATACTATGTGTCAGTTGAATGATATCGGAACCCGCCTTGGTGAATCAGCAGCAGTGACTGCACTAACTGATGTGACTGGTTTTGGTTTGGGTGGTCATTTACGTGAGATGTGTGAGGGAAGTCAACTGCAGGCGGTTGTGACGTATGACAACATACCGCTATTGCCGCCTGTACATGAGTACCTTGATCTTGGTTGTATCCCCGGTGGCACTTTGCGTAATTTTGAAAGCTACGGTTACGCTTTTTCCGGCTTGACTGAACGTCAGCAACACTTGTTATGTGATCCGCAAACCAGTGGTGGTTTATTAGTAGCTGTCAAAGAAGATGCCACGACCGTGTTTGAAGCTGAGATGGCTGCTGCAGGCTTTAAACTACAGGCATTAGGTTATATGCGTGAGCCGCAGGCAGATAAACCTCTGATTGAGGTGGTGTAAGTGTCGGTCTCAGCTGAGCCTGAATTGCCGGTTATTACTGATCTGCGTCAATTGTTGCTGTCTGATGCTCCCCTGCTTGATACCAGGGCGCCGGTTGAATTTGCGCTGGGTGCATTTCCGGCTGCGACCAACCTGCCGCTGATGGATGACGATGAGCGGCGTATTGTTGGGAAGTGTTATAAAGATTCCGGGCAGGAAGCCGCAATAAAACTGGGTCATGAATTAGTGTCCGGAGTTGTCAAAGACCAGAGGCTTAAAAGCTGGCAACAATTTTTCACCAGCAACCCTCAGGGAGCATTATATTGTTTTCGTGGTGGCTTGCGTTCGCGAATTACTCAACAATGGCTTTATGAGCAAACGGGACAGGCTTTTCCGAGAGTTCAGGGCGGTTACAAGGCGTTGCGTCGTTTTGCGCTGGAACAGCTGGAAGCATTGCCGGATCATTATGAAGCACTGGTTATTTCCGGGCGTACAGGTTCAGGTAAAACCCGCTTTCTGCAGCATTATCAACAACAATGTGATTTGGAAGCGCTGGCTAATCATCGTGGTTCGGCTTTCGGACCACAAGTCACCCCGCAACCGACTCAGATTGCATTTGAAAATGCTTTAGCTGTTGACCTGCTGCAAAAATGTGAACGGGGTTATACGCAGCTGTTATTCGAAGATGAGAGCAGGAATATTGGTTCTGTGCATCTCCCCTCAAAGCTGATAGAACAGTTGGGGCAGGCTAAGCTTATTATGCTTGAAGTCTCAGATGAGGAGCGGATTGCAATCAGCTATCAGGAATACGTCGTGGATATGGTGGCTGCTTTCACTCAACAGTCAGGCAATACTGAAGCGGGCTTTACAGCGTTTTCTGATTATATTCTGGGAAGTTTAACGAAGATCCGGCGTCGTTTGGGTGGTGTAAGATATGCTGAAGTGCAAAATATGATGCGCAGAGCACTGAAGCTGCAACGTGAATCCGGTGACACCCTGGCTCATCAGGACTGGGTACGTTATATTTTGCTGGACTATTATGATCCGATGTACGACTACCAGATCAGCAAAAAACAGTCGCGCCTGATATTCAGAGGCGACCGTACAGCGATAACCGATTATCTGGCTGAGCTTGATATCAGGTAATGACAGTGGCTTGTTCCAGGCCGGTCAGTTCGCTAATCTTTCCGACTTGTTCTGCAATCCTGATCAGCTCTGACAGTGCTTCCTGAGTATCCATTTCATGGCGGTCAGCATCCGGTTCGTACTTCTCCAGATAGACCCGCAAGGTTGCTCCTTGTGTGCCGGTACCTGAAAGGCGGAAGACGATGCGCGAGCCATCATTGAAGATAATGCGAATACCCTGATTGTGGCTGACGGACTGATCGACCGGGTCATGGTAACTAAAATCATCCGCAGTTTTTATCTGTTTCCCGTCAAATTCGCTGTTGGCCAGCGTATCAAACTGCTGGCGTAAATGATCCATGACAGCATTTGCTGCAGCAACCGGAATGGCTTCATAATCATGACGGGAATAATAATGACGGCCATATTCAGCCCAGTGGCCACGTACAATATCGGCGACTGATTCTCCACGTTCTGCTAACAGGTTTAGCCAGAATAAGACTGCCCAAAGCCCATCTTTCTCCCGCACATGGTCGGAACTGCTGCCAAAACTTTCTTCACCGCATAAGGTGATTTTGCCGTGGTCTAACAGGTTGCCAAAAAATTTCCAGCCAGTGGGTGTTTCATAAGCGTTGATGCCAAGTTTTTCAGCTACTTTATCAGCTGCCTGGCTGGTTGGCATGGAACGGGCAACTCCACTGATACCTTGTTGGTAAGCCGGAATCAGCTGTGCGTTGGCAGCCATAACGGCGAGGCTGTCGCTTGGGGTAACAAAAAAGTAATGGCCAAGGATCATATTGCGATCACCATCACCATCCGAAGCGGCCCCAAAATCAATTTTATCCGGTGAGTTCAGGAGTGCCATTAGCTCACGGGCATGTGCCTGATTCGGATCGGGGTGCCCGCCACCAAAGTCAGCCATCGGAACCGCTCGTAGCACAGTGCCGTTGGGCGCGCCCAGCTCCTGTTCCAGGATATATTTTGCATAAGGCCCGGTGACGGCATGCATAGCATCAAAACGCATTTTGAATTGGGTTGATTGTAATAGTTGGCGTATTTTGCCGAAGTCGAACAACGAAGCCATTAATTCAGCGTAATCGACCACCGGATCAATGACTTCAATTTGCATGTTTCCCAGTGTATAGCTGCCTTCTTTGTCCAGAGGTATCGGTTCAATCGGCATTATCTGATATTGAGTAAGGGCTTTCGCTTGGGTGAATATAGCCTCAGTAATTGCTTCCGGTGCCGGGCCGCCGTTACTGACATTGAGTTTGACACCGAAGTCGCCTTCAGGGCCGCCGGGGTTATGGCTGGCAGAAAGAACAATACCGGCAAGTGCCTGATGTTTACGGATAAGGTTTGAGGCCGCCGGTGTTGATAAAATACCGCTTTTGCCGAGCAAGACTTTAGCAATACCGTTGGCTGCAGCCATACGCAAAATGATCTGTATGGCTTCACGGTTAAAATAACGCCCGTCTCCGCCTAAAACCAGAATATTGCTGCCACGATCTGTTAATGTATTGAAGATGGCCTGGATGTAGGTTTGCAGGTAATGGGGGGTCTGGAATTGTTTGACGCTTTTGCGTAAGCCGGATGTGCCAGGCTTCTGGTCATCAAAGGAAGGGCACGTTATTGTTTCACTCGCCATTGTTGTTCTACCTTATTTTATTGCTTGCCGGATTCTGTTTTTGACTGGTTTTTAAAATTATTATTTATTATGAAAGTATGCTGACTAAAGAACAAGCCAAATATGTTGTTGCCCCACGCCCGCAAAGCTTTGCCGGGTTAATGGAAATGTATGAAGTGAACTACATTTATCTGCGCTTGTTGCTGGGTGATCTCAGGCAGTTTGAGCAAAATATGGTCGGAAAATCACCGGAACATCTGCCGTTGGCTGTAACAGTGAAAGATCGCTCCCGTCATACGCTTACTCTGTTACTAACATATCATTTTACAAACGAGCAGGGAGAAGTCATTGAGACTCGTCCAGACCTTCTGGTTCGTGTATGCCATGACTCATTACAGGCAGAAGTGATTACGCATAAATGCCGGTTCTCTGATCAGAGGGTGCGCTACTGGTGGCGGAAACCGGACAGTATGTTGCTGTGTCGCTGGCGTATGAATCGCTTTTTGTTCAAATGGCTAAGTTATTTACGGCGGCAGAAGTATAGTTTTTGTATAGATTAATAATTGTTAATGTTGCTGAGCTGTTAGCCTTTTAAGGGTTTCTTGCCCAAGTATCATACTGATTTCTCCTGTTTTTCCTGAGAAAGTAGGTGTTTCATGCTGTTCTTCGCCCAGACTTGCTGATGAATTTCGATCGATGTATAGTTTTCGTATAGAAATAATGAAGTTTAATCTTGACTGTTTTTCTTGGTTAAACTAATATCTGACTATATTACTCAGAAATTTTTTGCCGATGTGGCAGGAGGAAAGTAATGAAACTTTCAACAAAGGGTAGATACGCAGTAACAGCAATGATGGATCTGGCTATTCATGACCATGAAGGGCCGGTAACTCTGGCGGATATTTCTAACTGCCAGGGAATTTCTTTGTCCTATCTGGAACAGTTGTTTTCGAAATTGCGGAAATGTGGTCTGGTCGAGGGTGTACGCGGCCCCGGAGGTGGTTATCGCCTGGGTAAGCCGGCAAGCCAGATCAGTATTGCTCAGATTATTGTTGCAGTAGATGAGAATATTGATGCAACACGTTGTCGCGGGAACGAAGATTGCCACGGTGGTGATAAATGTCTGACACATGAGTTGTGGTCAGATTTAAGCGACCGGCTTTATAATTTTCTGGATGATCTTTCTCTGGCCAGTTTCATTAATCGCCCCGAGGTGCGTGCCGTATCAAGACGACAGGACACTATTGCCAGTCGTATAGCAACGATGTTCCCTCCACGCATTGCTGCCAGTATGTAAGATATGCTTTTTAGCACTCAATTAACGACGTTGAATGTTGCAGCGTCGTTAATTGCAGTTTTTATATATCAGGCTGGCACGCTCGTTTTGCTGGCTTTTTTCACCCGAGACTTACGCTTCCGTAAAGCCAGATAATCCTGACTGGCATCCGTTTTAATCTGATGTACCTTAACTGATGGGGCTATTTCTAACATGGTCAACGTTCCCAGCGACTTATCATTGGTATAAGGTGCGCCGGTATCAATATATACAATATTGCCTTCGTGAATCGGCTTGCTAACGGGTGTATGACCAAAAATAAGCATATCAATACCTGACACAGGCTGGGTTCTGCCCATCAGTTGAATTTGTTTGAAACGGCTTCGTGACCAGAGAGCCTGATCCTGAACTTCCTCATCAATATTCAGCAGAGAAATGAAATCCTTCCAGGGTAAACCTGTAGGGATGTCCGCATGTACAATACCAACTCTGCCTTTCGGTGTGGAGATTTCCATTGCCAGCGGCAGCTGCTTGATAATTGTACGAATTCTGGGCTGTAAATGATCAGGTATATCACGCCACCAGTCACCACCGTTAAAGGTTATCCAGTTACGGCTAACGGGCAGACTATGTTCTGCATCCAGCAGCATTTGCTCATGATTACCACGGATAGCATGAAACCAGCTGTGATTGAGAAATTCAATGGCACGATGAGATTCCGGGCCACGATCAATCATGTCACCTACTGAGAACACCCGGTCATGCTCAGCATCAAATTTTGCCTGCCACAACAGTTTTTCAAGCGCAGTAAAATGTCCGTGGATATCGCCAACGACAAAATCCCGGCCTTTGTTATTGCGGTTAAAAAATTTGAAAGCCTGATATGACATATAAATGGTATAGCTTGCCTGATCAAAGGGGTTGTTGATAAATACTGTTTTGGGGTGTTAAGTTTTATCTATTCTCCCATCAGCAATACAATGACAGCGACCTGAATCCTGACCAACGCTCATTCCTGTGGCATGAAATGCTATTGGCTGAATGGTATATCTGCCTTCCTGCTTCCGGGCAAAAAAATTCTAATAGCTTTAGAGTCAACGCGCCTGCTTTTGGTTGCAGTAGATTTTGTATGTTATTTGCCCGAATCGTAGTTGTTTGGCAGTGTTCTAAGCATCGATAGCAACAAAAGCCACCCGCAAATGAAGCTCAGTCCGCCAATAGGAGTAATCATTGCAATAGCACGAATGCCGCTTATAGCGTAAGCATAGAGGCTGCCGGAAAACAAAAGTATGCCAATTGAAAATGCGATACCTGCCAAGATGAGTGTTTTCTGTGGTTTTATGTAATGCAGTAGACCGGTAATAAGAAGGGCAAAGCTATGATAAAACTGGTAATCGACAGCCGTATGATAGCGTTGTAACATTTGCTCTGATAGATGGGGTTCCAGTCCATGTGCACCAAAAGCACCGATAATGACTGCGAGTAGCGCAAATAATGTTCCGGTGAACAAAATCAGTTTATTATTCATGGGTACAATTCCTCTATTGTTCAGGCTATGGCGCCAAAGGATAGTCAGGTCAGTTTTTTCGGGGTAATGAATGGATACACACAGAAAGCGACAGTTATATCGGGTCATTCTTAAGGCCATGGCCTGGTTGGGGATTATTTATCTTTGCCTGGTTTGGCTGCGGGGCTGTCTGAACTAATATATCGGGTTATCGCATGATGTTATGCCCTGTCTCATTGATCAGGTAAGTAGACATCATAACGCGTCGTTTTGCCATGAATAATAAAGGC
This sequence comes from Thiolinea sp., assembly GCA_049614265.1. Taxonomy (GTDB): domain Bacteria; phylum Pseudomonadota; class Gammaproteobacteria; order Thiotrichales; family Thiotrichaceae; genus Thiolinea. Next base: position 16,446 of record JBMZDK010000002.1, on the reverse strand, counting down.
AGGTTTTATCATAGCCAATTCAGGTGCATCAGATGGGCGTTTGACGACAATACGATGCCGTGCAGAACAGCGCGCAACCGTCAGCAATTCTTCACTATCCTGATCATTTCCCACTACCTCGTGAAAAAAGCGCATTTCCTTTTGCACCAGAGCTGATTTTTGTCGCTTTGGAAACATAGGGTCAAGATAAATAACATCCGGTTTATTATCCGAGTTGATGTTCTTAAGCCATTGTCGTGCATCGGCTTTGATGAGTGTCATTCGTGCAATAATTGACTGTAATTTGATGTCTTCTGACTGGTTCGCCCGCAATAAACCATCCGCCAGCAAGGCATAAACAACAGGATTGCGTTCAAGTAAGGTAACATGACAACCCAGGCTGGCCAACACAAAAGACTCACGCCCCAGCCCTGCGGTTGCATCAACGACCCGGGGATTTTTGCGTTTATGTAACCCAATCGCTTTGGCAATAGCCTGACCTTTACCGCCACCAAAATTTAGCCGGTGACGGGTTTTACCTTCGACAAAATCGACGAAGACCGGGTGAACAAGCGGGTCATGTGTATCCTGTAACTCGACCCGCGTGTCAGTTTGAATCAGCTGATAGCGCATCAATAATGTGGCGGCGGTGTTTCCTCCGCTGCGGAAGCGACCGGAGATTGTGCCATGGATTTAAGTCTGTCACGCATCACCTCAATTAGTTGAGTGAGCTGCACGATTTCCTTTTGCTGCAGATAAACCTGCTGACTTAAACTCTCCAGCATTTGTTCCTGTTCCATGAACTTGATTTCCAGTTCAGCGATGCGGTTTTCCATCAACAGATATCCCGTTTAACGTCCTTTTCCTGCAGCAATACGCAGCCGCAGTGCATTAAGCTTAATAAAGCCTTCGGCATCAGCCTGATTATAAGAACCGGCATCATCTTCCATCGTCGCAATTTTTTCATCAAACAGGCTGTCGTCAGATTTACGACCTACAACGCTCACTGAGCCTTTGTATAATTTCAGCCTGACCGTGCCATTGACATGCTCCTGTGATGCATCAATCATCTGTTGCATCATTTCACGTTCGGGACTCCACCAGTAACCGTTATAAATGATTTCCGCATACTTTGGTATCAGGCTGTCTTTCAGGTGAGCGACTTCGCGATCCAGTGTTATTGATTCAATCGCACGGTGTGCTTTCATCATGATGGTTCCGCCGGGAGTTTCATAACAGCCCCGCGATTTCATACCAACATAACGGTTTTCAACAATGTCCAGCCGTCCGACACCATTGTCACCACCCAGCTTATTCAGTGTTTCCAGCATAGTGGCAGGTGATAACTTTTCACCATTCAGTGCCACCGGGTCACCCTTAATATAATCAAGCTCGATATAAGTTGGCTGATCCGGGGCGGCTTCCGGTGAAACACTCCAGCGCCACATATCCTCTTCAGCTTCAGTCCAGGGATCTTCCAGAACACCACTCTCATAGGAGATATGCAGCAGATTGGCATCCATGGAATAAGGGGATTTAGTTTTCGCTTTATGATAATCGATTGGAATATTGTGCTGTTCAGCGTAAGCCATCAGAGATTCCCGGGAATTGAGATCCCATTCCCGCCATGGTGCAATGACCTGTACGCCGGGTTTAAGCGCGTATGCACCCAGTTCAAAACGCACCTGATCGTTGCCTTTACCGGTTGCACCATGAGAAATAGCGTCAGCACCGGTTTCATTCGCAATCTCAATCAGGCGTTTGGCAATTAGTGGGCGGGCGATAGATGTGCCCAGTAAATATTCCCCTTCATAAATCGTATTTGCCCGGAACATCGGGAAAACAAAGTCGCGGACAAACTCTTCGCGCAGGTCTTCGATGTAAATTTCTTTAATGCCCATTTCCTGTGCTTTAGCGCGTGCCGGTTCTACCTCTTCACCCTGGCCGATATCAGCCGTAAAGGTGACGACCTCGCACTGGTAAGTTTCCTGTAACCATTTGGCGATGATGGAGGTATCCAGCCCACCGGAGTAGGCAAGAACGACTTTATTGACGGACTGTGTCATTGACGGGGTCTCTATACTTGATCTGAAACATAACATTATATGCTGCTTACCGGGTCAAATAAACGTGCTGATACAAAAGCATGTAACGGAGGGTGACTTACCGTAAGTTGAAGTTGGTAACTTCATTAATTATTTCTATCCGTTAACATGACATTAACCCGTTCAGAACGAAACAAAACAAAGTCCCCAATACTGAAGGTGAGTGTCATGAAAACGATAACAACAATGTCAAATTTGTTTGCTACTGCTGGTGTGTTCGTCATGTTACAGTCAGGTCAGGCCCTTGCCGACGTGCAGTTCCGTGTTGCTTACGACGCGGCTACCAGCGAATATTCCGTTTATATGACACCTGATTCTGTACCTGCGCCGGATTTGGCCCTTAGTGCGCAGGTTACGTTGAAAGTACCGCATACGACAAACAGTAATGAATTTGCTGTTGAAAATATTCAGAGCGATGTTGCAGGTATTGAATGGCAGTTACATTCCAGGGTTAACGGCCCGGCTGAAAGCCCGGAACTGGATTATTTGTCGTTTGGTATGATGATTAGCGGTGGTACTCCACCGGATTTCAGCTGGCAGCCGGGTATTGAAAAGAAAGTGTTTACTTTTAAAAGTCCGGCTGGTTGTCGTGACGGGGTGGCGTTACTGGAAAATGCAGATGCTTTCAATCAGCTACCGAATTCTGCAGGTACCAACCCGGGTAATCAATTCACTAACCTGGGATGGGCCAGCGCGAATAACTACCTTGGCAATTATGGCCGTTCCGTTGTTTGCCCCGATGCTGCCAATGCTGATCCAAAATTATGTAACAAAGCGGAGCGTAAAAAAGCCCGGGTATCTCAAAGAATTGAAAAGACAAAAGCGGCTCTGCGTCGTTTGGAAGAACGTAAGTTAAAATTACAACTGCGCCTTGATCGCCTGGAGTCACGTCAGGATACACTCGCAGAGTTTTGTCCGGCGTAAACTTATCCGGTCTGTAGTGGGTGACTGCGAGGTTTGCCTGAGCATTTAAAGAGATTAGATGTATAGTATCCGGTCATAATCATGGCCGGATATTTTTATGGATGAAGTAAAAGATTTTCACCATTTGTCACCGGAGCATATTCTTGCTGCTGTTGAACAGGGGGGCTGGGTATGTGACGGCGGCTTTCTCGCGCTCAATAGCTATGAAAACCGGGTTTATCAGGTAGGGATTGAGGGCGAGCAGCCCCTGATTGCTAAATTCTACCGTCCCCAACGCTGGAGTGATGACGCGATCCTGGAAGAACATGCATTTACGCTGGCACTGGCGGCGGAAGAGATTCCGGTAATTGCTCCTTTAGTTGATGAAAATTCTCATAGCCTGCATCACCAAAATGGTTATCGCTTTGCGATGTTTCCCCGGCGGGGCGGGCGAACACCGGAATTAGATGATCCGCAACAGCTGGAGATTATCGGTCGTTTTCTGGCGCGGATTCATGCGCTCGGTGAGCTTGATACTTTTAACCACCGCCCCGGACTGGATATTCAAAGTCATGGTTCTGAACCTGCTGCCTGGTTGCTGGAAAATAAGCAGATCCCATTAAGCCTGGAGCGACCCTATCGTGTGCTGATTGATGATTTGCTGGCTAAGATGCAGGATCATTTTAGTGCAGCAGGCCAGTATCAGCTGTTACGCATTCATGGTGATTGCCACCCGAATAATATTTTATGGCGTGACGGGCAGCCGCATATTGTTGATTTTGATGATACGCGTATGGGGCCGGCAATACAGGACTTATGGATGTTTTTATCGGGTGATCGCCCCTATCAAACTGCCCGTTTGGCAGATTTGCTGGAGGGTTATACGCAGTTTCGTGAGTTTCCGGTGGCTGAGCTGCACTTAATTGAGCCGTTGCGCACCCTGAGAATTATCTATTATGCAGCCTGGTTGGCACGGCGGGCTGATGATCCGGCCTTTGAGTTAGCTTTTCCATGGTTTTATACTGCTCAGTTTTGGGATCAGCATATTCTGGCGCTAAAAGAGCAGTCTGCAGAGTTGGATCAGCTGCCTTTGGTCTGGGATTGAAGCAAATTAGCCTGAAGCTGTTTTGGCATCCTGCATGATCTCTGCCAGCCATGGTTTATGCGTTTCGATTTCCTCCATGCTCAGACCACTCATTTCATAAGGAAATACCAGCCAGTCTTCTGTGGTATGAAGCACAAAATCAGGTTGTAAGTCAGTCTGATTAAAGCCGGGGCGCTGCCAAAGGGTGGCAATGCGTACATCCCGGGGCATGTTGCGCTTCAGGTTTTTCCGCAGACGCTTAATAACCGCTTCAATACTGTGTCCGGTACTGAATACATCATCGACAATTAATAGTCCATCATCAGCATTCAGGTTCTCCAGCAGGTATTGGGTACCATGGACACGGATTTCGGGGTCTGTAGTAGCAACACGTTGCAGGTAGTGTTCCTGACCACGGTAGGAGGTGCGAAGTGCGATATGATCAGTTTGTATGCCCAACGTTTGCAGGCATTCCTGAACATAAATCCCAATTGTGCTGCCACCACGCCACAGACCGACGATGAAAGTGGGGCGAAACTCACTTTCAAAGACTTTTACGCCCAGGCGGAAGGAGTCAAGGATCAGGTTTTCTTCGTCGAGAAACTGTTTTTTCATTACGGAGTCTTGCGCTGTGTATGCTGGCAGGACACTATAACAGATCATTACTATGAGTTTTATAACGTCGGTTGGTGAGTAGGTATTAATGGCAAAAGCGTATTTGACGGCACAGAATTTGTTGGAAGACTCTTTTCGTTTGGGAGCGAAAGTGCTTGCCAGCGGTTTCCAGCCAACGTTTATGATTGCTGTCTGGCGGGGTGGGGTGCCAATGGGGATTGCGGTGCAGGAGTTTCTGGAATTTCACCGGATTCACACCGACCATATTTCCATTCGCACTGCATCATATAGCGGTATAGATCAGCAGGCACGTGAGGTGAAAGTTTTTGGGTTAAATTATCTGGTGAAGAATATCCGCCACGATGACCGTTTGCTGATAGTTGATGATGTGTTTGATACCGGGCGTTCTGTAGCAGCAATTATTGCTGAGTTACGCCGCAAAGCGCGTCTTAATACACCGGAAGATATCCGGATTGCTGTGCCATATTATAAGCCGGAGCGTAATGAAGTGGATTTTGAACCGGACTACTTTTTGCATGAAACTGCTGAGTGGCTTAAATACCCGCATTCACTGGAGGGTTTGAGTAAAGAGGAGATTAAAGAAAGCCGACCGGCTATATACGGTATTTTAAAAGATTATTTATAAGAGTTTAATAGTGGATAAACTATTTAGATGTTTTTTAGATTAGGAGCACCAGACACCCTCGAAAGTTACGTGAGGAGAGTACGTCTGATTGGAGGAGGAATCAATTTTCTCAGGTATCTGGTGTCCTAAAAGCCCTTTATTTTTGTTTAAGCCTGTTTCTTTAAGAAACAAGTCCATTATAGCAAGAGTTGCTTAATATATGCTTAGCAGTAAAATAAATTTTATACAACAGTTTATCAGTAAATGTGGTGTGTAAATTTCTACCAGGGTCGACATCCGGGTGACATTATTCCTGTTCATCGCCAGCCAGACGTAATAGTATAAAAACGTGATTTCTGAGTCTCTTGAACTGTACATTACGGCCTCACATGAGTGCCCGTATCTTGATGGCTATAAGGCTACCAATCTGTTGGTTGATCCTGGTTTTCGTATGGATCCCTACATTTATGGTCGTCTGATCGACAAAGGCTTTCGCCGTAGCGGTGCAGATGTGTATCGTCCATGTTGCTATCGTTGTCAGGCCTGTGTATCTACCCGCATTCCGGTCAATGATTTCAAACCCCGCCGCAGTCAGCGCAGAAACTGGAAGCAGAATACAGATTTGCGCATTGTGGTGAATGAAGATGGTTTTAAGCCGGAGTACGCCGGGCTTTACCTGAACTATATTCGCTCCCGGCATGCCGGAGGAGGAATGGATGATGATTCGCCGGACTCATTTGCAAACTTTATCCTGACCTCCTGGTGCAATACGATTTTGCTTGAGTTTCATGATGATGAACGTTTGCTTGGGGTGGCGGCTACCGATTGTTTACCGCAGGGGTTGTCATCGGTTTACACTTTTTTTGATCCTGATGTCAGCACGCAACGTGGCTTAGGGACTTTTGCCGTGCTGTGGCAAATTGAATATGCAAAATCTCTGGGGTTAGAATATGTTTATCCCGGTTATTGGATTGCTGATTCAGATAAGATGCGCTATAAAACTGATTTTCAGCCTATCCAAGGCTATATTGATAATGAATGGGTATCATTAAAACGGTCATGAAGAATAGCGGTTGATTTGTAGTTTTAATAGAATAATTGTAAAGATTTTTAGTGAGTGTTTTAGAAAAATATCCAGATTTCCAGAACTCACTAAATGCATTCATTTATTTAAGCAAAAATAGCGAGCATTGCTGCCCGCTGAATTTTGGGTTAGCCGATCGTTTGGTAGCGATTCTTATTATGTTGACCATTATAAACAGGTTATGTGAACCGGGCTTTAACTCATAAATAATATTTATTGAAAGAAGTTTGGATCAAACATTTCAATAAACCGGCGGGCCTGAGGGGTAAAAAACTTACCGCGCCGGACGATCAGGCCATAGTCCCGTGATGGGAAGTATTGGTTCAGAGGTAAAGCAGCTACCTTCTCTTTTCCTGTCAGGCAAACATCGGTCAAAATCGATATTCCCAGCCCTAACTCCACATATTTTTTTACAATTTCCCAGCCACCGGCTTCCATGCTGACAGAATACGTGACGTTGTGCTGGCGGAAGACAGTATCGACCATTCGCCATGTGCTTTGATTTTTAGGTGGTAAAATCAAACCATAAGGGCTGATATCCTCCAGAGTAACCGCTGTATGGTTAGCTAAGGGATGAGCTTCCGGTACCAGCAAAATGGAGTTAAATGAGGCAAAAGACTGGTAAATAATGGTATCCGGGACTGTTAGCAAAGGCCCAATGGCAAGATCAACCTGGTCTTCGTGCAGCATTTTCATTCCGCTCTGACCTTCTACTGTATGCAGATTAATGCGGATACCGGGATATTGTTCACGAAAGCGACTGATATATTTGGGCAGAACATATAGTGATGTTGATTGACCGGCAGCAATATTCAATTCGCCGGTTTCTATTTTCCCCAGATTTGCAGCAAAGGTTTCACGCAGAGAATCGATACCGGCCGTTAGTGGCTGTACCAGTTGATACAGCACTTTTCCGGCTGGTGTTAACCGGACACTGGGGCCACGGCGCTCCAGCAGTTTCTCACCCATTTCCCGTTCCAGTGCCTGCACCTGTAGTGACACTGTGGGTTGGCTGATATGCAGCTGTTCTGCAGCATGGGTAATGTTTTCCTTTTGTGCAACCACACAAAAAGTGCGTAACAGCTTGTAGCGGGTTTGTTTGTAATAGTGCATATGACAATCAGCTGCATGGCTATGATTCTGAATCTAGTATTGAACTACACAATAGTAAAAATTGAAACAATTGATTTTATTAAAGTTGCAACTATTTGTTAGCATTTACCCATCTGTTGTTCAGCTGAAGTCTGGGCACATACAGAATGCTAACTGTGGTGCTTGCGGTGTCTTTTGAGGCACCGCTCTTTTAAAAAGACCTTACATCTCTCTTAAATGCATTCATATACCACCTCCGGTAACCTACACTTCTCTTATTCCATAGCCAAAAATATCAGGAGCTAATAATGGCTGATTATATTCTGTGGTTCGATCAATTGGGCATGAACGATATTAATGTCGTTGGCGGTAAAAACGCATCGCTGGGCGAAATGATCAGTAACCTTGCCAATATGGGAGTAAGTGTCCCCGGCGGGTTTGCAACGACCACCCATGCTTATCGTGACTTTCTTAACCATGACGGCTTACATGCCCGTATTAATGATTTGCTGGATACACTGGATGTGAGTGATATTGCTGCGCTGACTGAAGCCGGTAAAGTGATCCGTGGTTGGTTAATGGACGCACCATTACCGGAAGCTCTCATGGCAGCAGTAAAGGATGCTTATACTAAGCTGGTGGCTGGTTCCGGTGACACCGCGTCGTTTGCGGTACGTTCCTCGGCGACTGCGGAAGACTTGCCTGATGCTTCATTCGCTGGTCAGCAGGAGACATTTCTCAATGTGCGTGGTTTTGATAATGTCGTGGCGGCAATAAAGGAAGTGTTTGCCTCACTTTATAATGACCGCGCTATTTCTTACCGCGTTCACCAGAATTTTGATCACGATAAAGTATATTTATCTGCGGGTATTCAGAAAATGGTTCGCAGTGATATTGGTGCCAGCGGAGTTATGTTTACTCTCGACACCGAATCCGGTTTTCGTGATGCCGCTTTTATTACCGGTGCCTATGGTTTAGGGGAAACTGTTGTACAGGGCGCTGTCAATCCGGATGAGTTTTATGTGTATAAGCCGAATTTAATAAACAGTCGTCCGGCTATTCTTTCCCGTCGCCTGGGTTCAAAAGCCATTGAGATGGTTTATGACACTGGTGATGTTCATGATAAAGCCGTATTAACCCGTGAAGTTGATGAGGCACGGCGGCGACAGTTTTGTTTAACGGATGCCCAGGTTGAAGAGCTGGCTAAAATGGCGCTGATTATTGAGAAGCATTACGGTCGGCCAATGGATATTGAGTGGGCGCTGGATGGTGGTGATGGTCAGCTTTACATTGTTCAGGCTCGTCCGGAGACAGTTGAGAGCCGCGCTGATGCAACAACCATCGAGCGTTATCAGTTGGAACAGAAGGGTGAGTTGCTGGTTGAAGGACGTGCTATCGGCCAGAAAATCGGTAAAGGTACGGCCCGCATCATCATGGGCATTGAGCAGATGGATGAGGTGCGTGAAGGTGATGTGCTGGTCACCGATATGACAGATCCGGACTGGGAGCCGATCATGAAGCGCGCTTCTGCCATTGTCACCAATCGTGGCGGGCGTACTTGTCATGCGGCGATTATTGCCCGTGAGATGGGGATACCGGCGGTGGTGGGCTGTGGTAATGCCACGAGAGTGATCAAGGCTGGTGATGAAATTACAGTGTCGTGTGCCGAGGGCGATACCGGGATGATTTACTCCGGTTTGCTCGATTTCGATGTCGCTACAGCAGATACCGGAAAGCTGCCTGAGTTGCCGGTTAAAATTATGATGAATGTGGGTAATCCATCCCGGGCGTTTGCTTTCTCCCGTTTGCCAAATGCGGGTATTGGTTTGGCACGTCTGGAATTCATTATTAACAATATGATTGGAATCCATCCGAAAGCACTGATGGAGTTTGATCAGCTACCGAATGAATTGCGTGATGCTATTGCCGGGCGTATTGCCGGTTATGCGGATCCGGTGAGTTTTTACGTGGAGAAACTGACTGAAGGGATTGCAACATTAGCTGCTGCTTTCCATCCTGGTTCGGTTATCGTGCGGATGTCTGACTTTAAGTCGAATGAATATGCGAATCTGATTGGTGGTGAGCGCTACGAGCCGCATGAAGAGAACCCAATGATCGGCTACCGTGGGGTATCGCGCTATCTGTCTGAATCTTTCCGCTCCTGTTTTGAGCTTGAATGCCAGGCATTGCGTAAAGTGCGTAATGATATGGGACTGACCAATATTGAGATCATGATTCCATTTTGCCGCACGCTGGAAGAGGCGCAGCAGGTTACTGACTTGCTGGCGGAAAATGGTATTAAGCGCGGTGAGAATGGTCTTAAACTGATTATGATGTGTGAGATTCCATCTAACGCGCTGCTGGCTGAGGAGTTTCTGGAGTATTTTGATGGCTTCTCGATTGGTTCTAATGACATGACACAGCTGAGCATGGGGCTGGATCGTGATTCTGAGCTGATTGCGCACTTATTTGATGAGCGTAATCCGGCGGTGAAAAAGCTGCTTTCAATGGCGATTTCCGCCTGTAAAAAACAAAACAAATACATTGGTATTTGTGGTCAGGGGCCATCGGATTACCCGGATTTTGCCGCCTGGTTACTGGAGCAGGGGATTAGTAGTATCTCACTGAACCCTGATACGGTGATTGATACCTGGCTGCATTTGTCTAAACAACATTAAGCTTGTCGGCTCGTCCATCATTGATAACTTAGCTCAGCAGGAAAGCTGAGCTAAGTGTTGCAGGAGGTGGCTAATCTAATGATATTGATTTAGAGGATAATCATGCTTTAGTGTGCCGGACTGTATAATTGATGACTTTTTTCATGCTGTTTAGTGGTAGACTACGCTGTTTATTTTTTATAAGGATAAGCAATGCAAGCCACTGAGTTAGCCCGGCCTGCTGCACGTCGCAGCGTTTTTTTTCTTTCTGATCGTACCGGTATCACCGCAGAAACTCTGGGGCACAGTCTGTTGACTCAGTTTGATGATGTAGAATGGGTGCGCCACAGCATTCCGTTTCTTGATTCCATGGCAAAGGTTGCTGAGCTGGCTGAGAGCATTAATGTAACGGCCCGCGAGGATGGCTGCCGCCCGTTAGTGTTTAGTACATTGGTGGATGAAGAACAGCGAGCCGTTATTTCTCAAACTAACTGTGTGTTTTATGATTTTTTTGGCACTTTCATTGATTCAATGGAAAAAGAGCTGCGCCAGCAGTCAGCCCATGCGGTGGGGCGTTCATACGGATTACAGGGGAATAAGTCTTCCTACTTTGACCGTATGGAAGCGATTAATTTTACGCTAAACAATGATGATGGCGTTTCAGCACGCAACTTTGCCAAAGCTGATATTATTTTGATTGGGGTATCACGCTCCGGTAAAACGCCGACCTGTCTTTATATGGCACTGCAGTACGGAATTGCAGCAGCCAATTATCCATTAACTGAAGAAGATATGGATTCGATGCGCCTGCCAAAAATACTGGAGCCATTCAAAGAGAAGTTATTTGGCCTGACATTGAATGCTGAGCAACTGCACCGCATTCGTCAGGAACGACGGCCAAACAGCCCTTATGCCGCTTTATCACAATGCCAGCAGGAAATTCAGTGGCAGGAGAGTTTATACCGCCTGTCAAAAGTTCCTCATATTGACACCAGCAATATTTCTATTGAGGAAATCAGTGCCACGATATTAAATCGCAGCGGCCTGAAGCGGGCGTTATACGGTAAATAAGCCGAAAGGATTCTGGTTAATTATCTTCCAGAATCATATCTGCCCCTTTTTCTGCAATCATAATTGCCGGAGCATTGGTATTTCCTGAAACAATCTCCGGCATGATTGAAGCATCAATTACCCGTAGACCTTCCACACCATGCACCTGTAAGCGGTCGTTAACTACAGCCATATCGTCATGCCCCATTTTACAGGTGGAGGTCGGGTGGTAAATGGTTTGACTGAACTGGCGTGCCGCATCCAGTAATTCTTCATCGCTTTGAAATTGCCGCCCCGGTACATATTCATCCTGGACATAGGGCGCGAGCGCAGGGGCTTCAGCAATCCGGCGAGCAACCTTAATGCTTTCGACAGCGACTTTGTGATCCCTCTCATCAGACAGGTAATTCGGGTGAATGGCCGGATACTGCAGTGGATCACGCGAAACAATTTCCAAATGCCCCCGGCTATGTGGCCGCAACTGGCATACTGATGAAGTGAAAGCAGAGAATTTATGTGCGCCATCTCCGGGCTTGTCGGCACTCAGCGGCTGCATATGAAACTGAATATCCGGACGTTCCAGTGACGGGTCGGTTTTGGTGAATACGACTATTTGACTGGCAGCAAGGGTGAGGGGGCCGGTGCGTTTAAGAAAATATTCCAGGCCAACCTTAAACTGCTTGAAATAGCTGTTGACTTCATCGTTCAGGGTGCGCTCGCTGGTTTTAAACACCAGGCGAATTTGCAGATGATCCTGTAAATTCTGGCCAACGCCTTCCAAAGCCTTTACCAGTGGAATTTGGAATTTATCCATCAGAGCACGGGGGCCAATGCCGGAAAGCTGCAGGATTTGTGGTGAGCCAATGGCGCCTGCCGATAAGATAACTTCTTTGTTAGCTCTTACTGTGCGAAGTTTGCCGTTTTTCAGATATTCAACACCAACCGCACGTTTGCCCTTAAACAGTATGCGTGAGGTTTGAGCGCGAATATTGACCGTGACGTTGTGCCTTTTCATGGCAGGATGCAGAAAGCCCCGTGCGGTGCTCCAGCGGAAACCTTTATAGGCCGTTTGCTGGAAATAGCCGACACCTTCCTGTGTTGCACCGTTATAGTCCGGGTTTTTAGGAATACCAACCTGTTCTGCAGCTGCAATAAAGTAATCTGCAATCGGGCGGCGCAGGCGTAAATCCGAGACTTTAAGTGGCCCACCGGTAGCATGATAGTCATCTGCCCCACGTTCATGATCTTCAGATTTTTTGAAGTAGGGTAGTACTTCGTTATAAGACCAGCCTTTATTGCCCAGTGCTTCCCAGTGATCATAGTCTTCTGCCTGGCCACGTACGTACAGTAAACCGTTAATTGAGCTGGAGCCGCCGAGTACTTTGCCCCTTGGCCATTGCAGCCGGCGTCCGTTGATACCCTTATCCGGCTCAGTCATGTAACACCAGTCTGTACCCGGATTATGCATCGTTTTGAAATAGCCGACAGGAACATGGATCCATGGGTTAATATCAGCTCCACCGGCTTCCAACACCAGCACCCGGTTGTTGGGATCAGCGGACAAACGGTTGGCTACCACACAGCCTGCTGAGCCGGCACCTACGACGATATAATCATAGTGATCCTGCTCAGGGTGATCTGTTGTAGCTGATGCCATAGCCGCTTCTCCACAGTTTTCATGATTAAAAGATCGGTTTGATTATGCGTTACTCAGCATTAATCTGCAAATATTTCATTTTTTGAGACTAAAAGTTTCAAAAAATGAAATATTGTTTGATTTGTGGCTCCGGTTATGGTCTATTGAATAAGTGTTAATGGTGAGGAGAGCCGCCTTTTGTTTTCGGGGCCGTTGTTAAACTTTCGTCTGCAACAAAGTGAAAAAATCGTCGCATTGTTGGCTAATGGTGTGTTACCTTTAGCAAATGTAAGCGCTTTCATTTGTTTGCATAACATCCATATAAATTTGTTAGAGAGTCCTTTTTGATAATGTTGAGTAGAGAAATCCTGATTTGGGATATGTTGGCTGACCGGGGGGCAGGGCAGTGTTAGATACAGTGTTGGATGTAGTGCAGATTATCTTTGCTGACATTATTTTATCCGGTGACAATGCTTTAGTGATAGGGATGGCGGCTGCCAGCCTTTCCCCCGAGCTGCGCCGGAAAGCAATATTTATGGGGATGGCGCTGGCTGCCGGTCTGCGTATTTTCTTCGCGGCGATTGCTTCGTACCTGATCTCCATTCCCGGCATACTCTTTTTTGGTGGCGTTTTACTGTCATGGGTTTGCTGGCGGTTTTACAACGAAATCCGTGAGCATCAGGCTGAACAGGCTGAAGAAGCATTGGGAGCTAAAGGTTATCAGGGCAGCCCGCGGCGACAGTTATGGCAGGCAATGGTAACAATTACTATCGCTGACGTTTCTATGTCGATTGACAATGTGTTAGCGGTGGCTGCGATTGCGCGTGACAATACAACCATGCTCATCTTCGGCCTGGCGTTGGCGATTGCTTTTATGGCATTTTTTGCCACTATGATTATGCGTATAATGACGCGATATCCCTGGTTATCCTGGGCAGGGTTAGTTTTTCTGGTTTATTTGTCAGCAAGAATGCTTTGGGATGGCTGGCCACAGGTTAGCACTCTATTGGGTATGGCGTAACAAGCTGGACAGTAAGTTTGCTGGAGGACCCCGCATGCATGCCTTCACGGGCGGGGGAATGCAATAGTGATGAGGGCATACACTTAAAGTTAGGAGTAGGAGAAAATCATGTCTGTTTTATCTAAAATGACTAAAACCGTACTCAGCACTGCGTTGGGTCTCGCCATCGCTGGCGGCAGCGTCGCCATGGCTGAAGTAAAAATTCGTGTGCAGTCGGTTATTCCGGCAAAGGCAGACGAAGTTCATATGCTGAAAGAGTTTGCGGCTGATGTTGCTGCATTGACTAACAACGAAGTTCAGATCGAAGTACTTCCTGCCGGTGCTGTTGTTGGTGTTAAAGAAACTCTGGATGCAGTTGACAAAGGCCTGGTTGAAGGTGGTTTTGCCTGGACGCACTACTGGTCTGGTAAGCATCCTGCGGCAATGCTGTTTGGTTCTCCGGTAGCGGGTGCTGGTGTTGGTATTGATAACATTGCATTCCTGAGCTGGTTCCAGTATGGCGGTGGTAAAGAGCTGTACGACCAGTTATGGGACGAAATGGGTATGAACGTTAAAGGTTTCATGCTGCAGCCTGTAGGTCCTGAAGCACTGGGTTGGTTTAAAGAGCCAATCAAGTCTATGGATGATTTCCGTAAGTACCGTTTCCGTACTCCTCCGGGCATCCCTGGTCAGACTTATAAAGATATTGGTGTTGCTTCTGTAGCCATGGGTGGTGGTGATATTCTGCCAGCACTGGAGAAAGGTACTATTGATGCGGCTGAGTGGTGTTGTCCAAAGCCTGACAGCGTATTCGGTTTCCAGAAAGTACTGAAGCACTACTACCTGCAGGGTCTGCATCAGGTTGTTGTAAACGCTGATATGTACCTGAACAAAGATGTGTATAACAAGCTGACTGATGGCCAGAAGAAAGCGCTGGAAGTTGCAGCGAATGCATCTCTGTCAAAAGCTATGTCTTACCGTATCTATGAAAATGGTAAAGCACTGAAAGATCTGACTGAAAATCATGGCGTACAGCTGCATGATACTCCGGCTGATTACTTCCCGGCTTATATGAACGCTGCTAAAGCCTCTCTGGAAAAGAACGCTGCTGAAAATGAGTTCTTCGCTAAAGTATGGCAGTCACAGAAAGACTTCGCTGAAGTTGCGGTTCCTTTCTGGGCTGGCGCACAGGCTTCAAATGCTGCTCTGGGTAAAGCATTTGCGGATAGCGTAAAGAAGTAAGCGGAAATGATTAATATAGATGGGATATAATCCGTCTTTATAATCTTTGCTGTTGACACCTCTCCTGTCTTTCAGGAGAGGTGTTCAAAATAAACAGTTACAGCAGGCAATGTTATTGACATATTTGGGTAACTGTTGAACCCCTTCATCTTGATTTAAACTGGCTTAACTGGCCATTCCCTAAAACCGTCCCGTTTCAGACAGCATTCGCGCGCTTCTTTCAAACAGAGAGCGTTTGGGCACAGGTTTTAATTGTCGGAGGAGATTATATGGCGTCTCAAGAAACTGAGATCGGCGAATTAGATATTACCGATGAACTCATTGCAGAGCGGCGTGCGGAAGAACCGGGGCAAACGCCCGAAGATATGACGTCGTGGCAGCGGCCGATTACAGGATTCATTGATCTGTTGAATCTCTGGATGGGGCGTATACTCTGTGTCGCCTTGATTCCTCTTATTTTTGTCATGGTGTTCGAGGTTTTCTCGCGCAGTATGTTTGGTGTGCTGGCCTCTTATGATATGGCGGATACAGCGCGTGCCTGGGGTTTTGGGCCAACACTGTGGGTTTATGATATCAGCCGCATGCTGGGTGGCGTTTTGTTTATGGGGGCAGCGGGTTATGCTCTGATGCGCGGTGTTCATATCCGTGCAGATTTTATTTTCCGTAACTGGAGTCCAAAGACGCAGGCAACGGTTGATGCGACTTTGTATTTATTATTCTATTTTCCCGCGATGTTGTTCTTTTTCTGGACATCGCTTGAATTCGCTCTGGATTCACTGGGCTTTAAAGGCTGGGATAAAGTGTTTGAAGAGTGGGGACGCTGGGAAGAAGCCAGTGATTCTACCTGGGCACCTTATTTATGGCCGGCGCGTATCTTTATGCCGATTGGTGCACTATTACTATTCCTGCAGGGCTTTGCGGAATTATTCCGTGCGTTCCATCAAATGGGTAAAGAGCGTGAAGCTAAGTTCTTAAAAATATTCCCGTTCTACCTGGTCGGTTTGGCGATCATTTTTGTCGGTGTATTTAATCCTGACCTGCTGCCGATAGGTGATTGGTTTGGTGCGTTGTTTGGTGATTTCAGTCTGTCAAAGCCTGCTATTGGTATGTGGATGTTGGGAGCGATGCTGTTCTCAATTTTTGTTGGCTTTCCGATTTCATTCACACTGATTTTCTTAGGGTTTGTATTTGGCACCTGGGGTGGAAGCAGTGATCTGACTTTCTTCCTGCTGACGCTGCAAACTAACTCCACCATGTTGGATGATCAGCTGGTTGCTGTACCACTATTCATCTTTATGGGCATTATGATGGAACAGGCTGGTCTGATGGAGCGCCTGTTTAACGCAGTCCAAATGATGATGTCACGTACCCGTG
>JBMZDK010000001.1:0-69056 GCA_049614265.1 Thiolinea sp. | reverse complement strand
GATAACAGTAGGGTGCTTTCCCATAAGAGTTCCGGGATTTTGAACTCAACAGTTATATGGCCCGTATCGCCTTCCACAGACAAGGTGTAAGTTTCTGTGTCTTTTCCAAGCGCCAGAGCATCGAGTTCTATTTGTCCGGGATAATTGCCGTACTCACTTTTATATTCATCCAACACCTGACTTGTTGATTTTGCTGCAGAAATGCCGGGGATTAGTTTCGCCCGCCCTTGCTGTGTTGTATAAGTTTCTTGTGCTGTGATGCCCGTAAAGGCTACTAAGCCGGTTAATAATATACTCGCGTATGTGCTTCCACCGATTAATTCAAATGGGTTGTTTTCAAAATTGAGTTCAAGAGCAAGCTGCGTATTCGAAGACGTAAGTTTTAATCCATAGGCTCCTTTGTCAGGAAGTTTAGCTTTATGTGGTGTTGGCAGCTTGAATAAGTCAATTGGTTGTCCAGCGATATCGCCCATGTAGCTAAGCATAGATAGTTGCATGCGATAAACGGCTTTTGGTGTTGCGGGGGTAACAGCAGAAACCATCAACAGTGCATTATCAGCGTTCATGCGTTGATTTTTTTTCAGCCATTTGTTGGCTGATATTGACTGGGAGACATTATGACGATCCATCAATATTTGAGGGATATTTGCTATTAACAAATAATCTTTTTCCTGCTCCCAATATAAATGAGTTGGCACAGAGAGGAGCTGCCTCACAATTTTATTATAACCGTGATTCAAATCATTATTTAGTATGCTTTCAACTGAAAGCGCCGGAATTTGGAGGTGGTGATATGTATGCCCTCCCATCTCTTGTTGTTTATAAGTTAATTTAAAATTGTCTACTAACTTTGATAAGGTTTCTGTAAATACTTTTTGATTTTTCATACGTATGGCAAAGTAGGTTCCAATCTCGCTGGAGACCATGCTTACATCCTGACCAAACAATTCAAAAATGTCCTCAAAACTAATTCCAGTATTCTTCTCAAAGTTTTCTTTAAAATCAAAATACCCCTCGAGGCCTTCTGCTGAACCCAGGGATGCCAGTGTTTCATAGGACATGATGTGTGATTTAGTTGGCAGGCCCAGTGTCGCAATAAAGTTGGTTTTTCCTTTCAACTGAAAGGTTGGTGTTGAATGAATAGTTGGGATTAATGACCGTATCCCTGAAACGGGCATCTCAAAAAGCACTTTTAGCTTACTGATGTCGTTGCTACTTCCTGAACCGAGAGTGGCGCTTTTTGATTTGTTAAGGCCTGTTTTTGAAAACGCCTCTAATTCAGTCTCTGGTACACCGGTTTTTTCTGCTATTTCATAAAGCTGGCTTGGATTGGCCCAAATCAGGAGACCCCGACCTGTGCTATCAACCGTTTTTTCAGATGCTAACATGGGATGATGATTGTTAGGGGGCAGCTTGTTGATAGTTTTCTCAAGGTTTTTAGGAATTGAGTTGACACCCAGAGAAAAAAAGACTCGTGATAACTTTTGATGAAAAAGAATTTGGCCTTTGAGGCCGCTAATGGTTATTTCTGTAATATTGTCTGAATTTTCTGGGTTGTGGAACTGCAGCATAGGGTATTCACCCGAAAGCCTTGCAAGTATTTCATCAAAAGTTGGTTGTTTCAGATCGACCGCAAGAGTAGCTAATATTTCTGCGGCAGGTGTTGCGGTATTTGAATTTTTTAGTATGGCAAGTTCCAGGGGGGAGTTGGCATACTCCGCTATTATTTGTGCGAGTAAATTTGACTCCTTGGGCAATGCTGGAATCAGATTAGCACTAACACCTTTTTTGATTGAGTTTTTTGCAGTAACAAATTCTTGGGAGCTAACAGCTGTATCGGCACTATTGCGGGAGGAGCCAAGGATGTCCCAGACGTAGGGTATTCTGATATATGCGATAGTTGAATCCGGTAGTCTTTCTCTCAGGTAAGAATCCTGGCCTAACTGATCTTCTGATGCTGAAAGGAAAGCACGGTCACCAGGTTGTTTATTTGATAATTGTGTGGAGGGAGCAATGCTGCTTTCTATGGCTGAGAGGGTTTTTGTCTCTTCAGCTTGCACACAGGTTATGAATAAAAATAAACTAGAGCACAAGAATAATTTGTGTAGATGATGTGTGAAAGTCACTGTTTTTGAACTCCGTCAGATGATGACAATATAAATATTGTGCGATATAGAAAGGGAGTATTGCAACAACACACCTAAAGTATATATCCGCCTCAAAAAACGATAGACTTCCTGTTTTCAGGCGTCAGGTGCAAGCACTCCATGACTACCCCTCATTATGACATTGCTATTATCGGAGCCGGTATTGCCGGGGCTTCTGTTGCTGCCCGGTTGGCAGAGCATGCCGATACAATTCTGCTGGAGCGCGAAAGCCAGCCAGGTTACCACTCGACAGGGCGTTCTGCGGCAGTTTACGAGCCATTTTACGGGCCTGCACCCATCCGGGCTTTAACCCGTGCTTCCTTTGACTTTTTTAATACACCGCCGGATGGTTTTGCCGAATATCCTTTACTCACGCCGACGGAAGCTATATCGATTGCGCGGGCTGATCAGCTGCAACATTTAGAGGCAATGGAGCAGGAGCTGTCGGCTGATGGTGAGTTGCGGCGTATGGACGGAGCAGAACTGGAGGCGCGTATTCCAATATTGCGTCGTGGTTATGCGACAGCAGGTTTAAGTGAAACAGCAACGGCAGCATTAGATGTGTCTGCGCTGCATCAGGGGTATTTACGGACTTTCCGTGTGGGTGGCGGAGTATTACAAACCTCAACAGAAGTGAGCGGGCTGAAACGCAACGATGAGGTCTGGCGACTGGAAACGGGGCAAGGTGTGATTACTGCGCAAACGGTGGTGAATGCTGCCGGAGCCTGGGCTGACCAGCTGGGGCAATTAGCGGGCGCGGAAGACATTGGCCTTAAGCCGTTGCGCCGTACCGCTTTGACAATCGATCCCCCGGCGGGTTGTAATCCTGATGATTTACCGTTGGTGTTTGATGTTGAAGAACTGTTTTATATGAAGCCGGATGCGGGTAAGCTTTTGATTTCACCAGCCAATGAAGATCCGGAGTCACCTTGTGATGTTCAACCGGATGAAATGGATATCGCGATTTGTGTTGATCGAATTGAGCGCGCATTTAATCTTGAAGTGCAGCGTATTGAGTCACGTTGGGCAGGGTTGCGTAGCTTTGTTGCAGATAAAGCACCGGTAGCGGGTTTTTCAGCACAGGTTGAGGGGTTTTACTGGCTGGCCGGGCAGGGCGGATATGGCATTCAGTCTTCCCCGGCATTATCAGACTATGCCGCCGCTGAGTTATTGGGCAAGCCGGTTCCTGAATATATTCTGGCTGAAGGGCTTGATCCGGCATCATTGTCACCGGGGCGCTTATAATCTGAGGCCTGTAAATCAGACAGAGTCAGGCAAGATTGTGCAACTTTCTGCTGAAGGCTCTGGCCTGTTTGTCAGGGCAGCGAAATGCTTTGCAACAGGTCACATGAATACATGCTACAACTTACCGCTGACTCTTGTCTGCATCGCTTCCTGATCGGTTGACTACTATTATCCCCGCTACACAAAACACAAATCCCAGCCAGGATAATGGTGGCATGACTTCCCCCAGAATGACCCAGGCCAGTAAAACTGCCAGAGGTGGTACCAGATAAAACAAAGCAGAAACTTTCGAGGCTGCACCGCGCCGAATCAACCCAATGAGCAGACTGATTGCAATCAGGGAGTTGCCGATTACCAGATATGCCAGTGCAATAAACAGTTCGTGATGCCAGATCACTGTTTGCTCTTCTAACCATAGAGCGACGGGCAGCAGTGTGATAAAGCCGACGCAGTATTGTACAAAGGCATTGGTAACCGGGTGAGTTTTCTGGCCATAACGTTTTTCGAATAATGTTGCCGTAGTTATTCCTGCCAGTGCGCAAACGGCCATACTGACAGCAAACAATGAAACCGCTTCGATCGTATAGTTGGCAAAAACCACAATTAGCGTGCCACCAAAGCCCAGCAATAAACCCAGCCAGAACAAACGGGTGATGCGCTCACCGACCAGCAGCGGGGCGAGAAAAGCAACAAGAATGGGTTGTAGCGACAGGATCAGTGCAGTAGTTCCCGCCCCCATACCATCTTTCATGGCCAGATAGGCAAGCCCAAAATATACACTCTGAATCAGAAAGCCGGTCACAATTAAGGCCAGCCAGTGTTGGCGATTGACAGGTAAGGCAGCTTTCAATAACCACATCAGTGGCACCAGCAAAGCGACTGCAATGCCATAACGCAATGCCAGTAATGTCATCGGTTCGATATAGGCTAAACCCAGTTTTGCGAAGCTATAGCCGCCGGCCCAGAGTAAGACAAATAACCAGGGTGCAACCCGCCACAGGTGTTCATAACGATCCTGGCTGATTGCAGCGGTGTCAGCGTGTATATCCTGCTTCATGGCTATTTCCGTGTATTCCGGGTCTGTTACACTACGCAGCATCGTTTAAAGAGGAAATCTTCATGTCAGATAAACCCATCAGCCGCTTTCCCATTCCGGATATTAACGAGCTTCCCGAAGATATGCGCGCATTAATTCTGGATGTGCAGGAAAAATCCGGTTTTATTCCCAATGTGTTTTTGGCACTGGCTCACCGGCCCGACGAGTTTCGTGCTTTTTTTCAGTATCACGATGCCCTTATGGAGCGGGCCAGTGGTCTGACGAAAGGTGAGCGTGAAATGATTGTGGTGGCAACGTCAGGAATCAATCAGTGTACTTATTGTGTGGTAGCACATGGGGCAATTCTCCGGATTCGGGAAAAGAATCCGCTGCTGGCGGATCAGATTGGTACCAATTACCGTAAAGCTGATATTACGGAGCGTCAGCAAGCGATGCTGGATTTTGCGGTTAAGGTCTCGCTGACAGCTTATGAGGTTGGAGATGAGGATTACCAAACACTTTACGGGCATGGGTTTAGTGATGACGATATTTGGGATATTGGGGCTATCTCGGCATTTTTTGCCTTGTCAAACCGGATGGTGAACATGGCCAGTATTCGTGCTAATGATGAGTTTTATTTGCTGGGGCGCTTACCAAGAGAGAAGAAGTCTTAGACCTGCGAGAATTACTAAATTATGCTGGAAAATCTGGCCTTTTCATTCGGTGTGACGGGGCCAATTTTCCTGATCATCTTAACAGGCATTACGCTGAAGCGTGTCGGGCTGATTAACAATGAATTTGCCCGGCTTGGTTCCGACCTGGCGTTTAAAGTGGCCATGCCCTGCCTGCTGTTTACTAAGCTGATTGATGTCAGTTTCAGCAATCCTCCTTTGTTCTTACTGGGCTACGCTCTTGCTGCAACAGTCGCGACGTTCGTGCTGCTTGAATGGCTGGCTGCAGGGTGGCTGCCACAGAATGATCGCAGTGCATTCGTTCAGGGGGCTTTTCGCGGTAATATGGGAATCGTCGGGCTGGCTTTTGCCTTGAATGCCTACGGCGATAAGATTTTACCCGTTGCATCAGTTTACATTGCAGCAATGACTATCCTGTTTAATGTTTTGTCGCTGATTACTCTTAACCGGCACCTTCCGGTTGAGAATCGTGGTTCCCCTGTGCTCATTCTGCTGAAAAAGATCAGCAGCAATCCGCTGATTATTGCAATTGTCATGGCTTTGCTCGTGTCATGGCAGGGAATTCCGGTGCCGGATATGATGCTGAAGACAATGGATTATTTTGCCGCGATGGCACTGCCGCTGGCTTTACTGTGTGGCGGTGCTGCAATCCGCTGGCGGGAGTTTCATAGTTCGGTAAATTTGTATTGGGGAACCCTGGCTAAACTGGTGCTGGTGCCGGGGTTAATAGTGACTGTTGGAGTGTTGCTGGGGATTCGTGGTGAGTCTTTAGGCGTGCTGTTCTTTATGACAGCGGCACCAACCGCGTCAGCCAGTTATCCGATGATACGGTCAATGGGGGGAAATCATTATCTGGCAGCCGCATTGATCGCACTGACCTCACTGTTGTCTGTAGTCGCGGTGACAGCCGGGTTGTTTTTATTGCGGGAGCTGGGGTTAGCCTAAATACTTTCCGGGCTAAATCCCGAGGTATCGGGACTTTAGCGCTGTATCACCACTTAACTCAGCCGAGGCTCCTTCCCAAACCACCTGGCCTTTTTCAATAATATAATGCCGGTCTGCAATAGCGGTTAGTTCGTCAATATTCTTATCGATCAACAGAATGCTCATTCCGGTTTGTTTCAGTTCTGCTAAGCGCTGCCAGATTTCCTGCCGTATTAGCGGAGCCAAACCTTCAGTCGCCTCATCCAGAATCAGCAGCTTTGGATTCAGCATTAATGCACGTCCAATCGCCAGCATTTGCTGTTCGCCGCCGGAAAGCTGGTTTCCCATATTGCTAAGTCGTTCGGCCAGGCGGGGGAAAAACGCCAGTACTTTGTCCAGTGTCCAGCGATCCTGACTGGAGCTGTAGTTTGCAGCAGTTGCAATCAGGTTTTCACGCACGCTGAGGTTAGGGAAAATCTGTCGCCCCTCTGGCACCAGGCCAATGCCTTGTTTGGCAACGTAGTAGGCAGGCTTGCCATCAACTCTGTGCCCCTGAAAATAAATTTCGCCGCTGCGGGCGGGTACTGTGCCCAGGATTGAGCCAACTGTTGTGGTTTTGCCCATGCCATTACGCCCGAGGAGGGTGGTAACCTGTCCCTGCTGACAATAGAGGCTCATGCCAAACAACGCCTGGATATTGCCGTAAAAGGTTTCGATGCCCTTCAGTTCCAGCAATGTATGCGCTGCATCAGCCATGCCCGTCTCCAAGATACGCTTTCTGCACTTCAGGGTTATTCCGGATGTTCTGCACGGTATCAGTGGCGATAATATGCCCGTTCACCAGCACTGATAATGTGTCTGCCATGCTAAAAACAGCATCCATATCGTGTTCTACCAGCAAAATGGTTTTATCGCCCTGCAGGCGTTTTAGTATCTCAACCATCTGCATGCCTTCTTCCTTGCCCATGCCCGCCATCGGCTCATCCAGCAGCAGCATTCGTGGCTTCATTGCCAGCGCCATTGCCACTTCGAGCTGACGTTGTTCGCCATGTGAAACATTAGCTGCTATTTTGTCGGCCCGGTCATCCAGACCGATTTCGGCCAGTATCGCCATGGCTGTTGCTGTCATCTGTTTATCATGCCTGACGGGTGACCAGAAGCGAAAGGAATGACCGGAACATCCCTGTACAGCCAGCATGACATTTTCCAGCAGTGTCATTGGCATTACGACACTGGTGACCTGAAAGGAGCGTGCTAAACCTGCGCGTGCACGCTGCGGCATATTCAGCGGCAGAAGGCTTTTTCCGGCAAAAACGATGTCGCCGCTGTCTGGCGTTAACTCGCCGCATAGTTGGGCGATGAGTGTGGTTTTACCTGCACCGTTCGGGCCAATAATGGCATGAATTCCGCCTTCTGCTACGGATAAGCTGACGTCGTCGGTGGCGACAATGCCCCCAAAACTCTTATTGAGGTTGCGAATTTCGAGTAAAGGTTTAGTCATCTTTATTAAACCTTTGCAACCAACCCACAATTCCGCCTTTACCAAACAGCACCAGTAACACCAGCATAACCCCAAAAATCAGGTGCCAGTAAACAGTGATTTTAGACAGCATTTCTTCCAGAATGACAAAGGCTAGTGTACCCAGTAACGGGCCGAAGAAGGTGCTGACGCCGCCAATAATCACCATGAAAATTAATTCGCCGGAACGTGCCCAGCCAATCATGTCCGGGCTGATAAATTCGGTAAAATTGCCGAGCAGGACACCAGCCATACTGCAGATCATTGCGGAAAGCACATAGCAAAACAGGCGATATCGATAGGTATTAAAGCCTAAGGTTTGCATGCGGGTTTCATTGAATTTGGCGCCGACAATCACCCGGCCAAAACGCGAATAGACCAGTCGCTGAATCAAAAAAAGTGTGAAAATGAGTACAGCAAATACCCAGTAATAAAGCGCTGTGCTGCTCTCCATGCTGATGATTTCCGGAAACTCGCTGCGCTGATAAATTACCAGGCCATCATCTGCACCGTATTCTTCCAGACTAAGCAGAAGAAAATACACCATTTGGCTAAATGCCATGGTGATCATGATGAAATATACGCCCTTAGTACGCAGGCTAATTGCCCCGGTGATGAACGCAAATAATGCACTGACTCCCAACGCCAGCCCGATATGTAGCCAGCCATCGTAATAATCATAGTATGAGGCAATGCCAACGCTGTAAGCACCGATGCCAATATAGGCAGCATGACCCAGGCTCACCATGCCGCCAAAACCCAGAATCAGATTCAGGCTCAGTGCTGCAATGGCCAGTATTAATGCCCGGCTTAATAAATCCAGATAAAACGGCTGGCTGATCCACTGAAAAATAAACGGAGCCAATGCCAGAAGTATCAGCGTAACAGCGTAAACTCTACTGGCTATGGTCGGCAGGTATCTGGAGATGACTGCCCCCATTATTTTGCTCCTGCCGGTGGGAATAGCCCCTGTGGCCTGAATGCTAATACTGCGGCCATTAAGATATATACCAGCATGGCTGACAGTGCCGGTGCAGCTGTTTCAGCATAATCAGCACTCATAAACAGCTTCATCAGGTCGTCCAGATATGAACGACTCAGCGTATCGAGTAAGCCCATTATTAATGCGGCATAAAAGGCTCCCTTAACCGAACCGATACCTCCAATGATGACCACTACAAAAGCGATAATGATAATGTCATTACCCATACCAATACTGGCTTCCGTAATCGGTGCGATCAACATCCCGGCTAATCCCGCCAGCATTGCACCCAGGGCAAACACAATCAGAAACAGCCGGTTTATATTCACCCCTAATGCTTCTACCATCAGTCGGTTTGATGCTCCGGCACGAATCAGCATTCCCAGCCGGGTTTTGCTGACCAGAATATACAAAAATGCTGCAACCAGCAGACCTGCCGCAATGATTACCAGACGATATATCGGTAGTTCGAGACTTCCCACTGAGAACTGCCCATCCAGGAACGTTGGTAGTGGAATTGCCATCCCTGAGGCACCCCAGATCATATGTACTGTGGTATCAAAAATCAGAATCAGGCCAAATGTCACCAACACATGATCAAGGTGGTCTGAGCGATAAAGTTTGCGCGCAATAAGCCACTCAACCAGTGCCCCAATCAGAAATACACCGGCCATGCCTCCAAGTATACCGACCAGGAATGAACCGCTTTTGGCTACGATGCTGCCGCAGAAATAAGCACCAATCATGTAAAAGGAGCCATGGGAAAGATTGATGAAATCCATAATGCCGAAGATCAGCGTTAGTCCGGCAGCGAGCAGGAACAACAACAAGCCAAGCTGGATGCCGTTCAGGAGTTGAGTAATGAGGAGATTCCAGTCCATAGGTCAAAAGCCGGAAAACAGGTGGTCAGGTGAAAGCTATTCGTATTGGTTGTGGCAGTATTAGCAGGCTTCCACTCGTTAGGGAGCTGAGCAGAAGCCTGCAGAACGATTAACGATGTGGATTGCTACATCTTGCAGTCAGCTGCATAAGGATCCTGATGATTCTCATAGACGGTTTCGACAATTTTAGTTGTCCAGCGCCCCTCATCATCCTCAACTACTTCACGCAGGTAGAAATTCTGTACCGGCATATGGTTATTTCCATAGGTATACTTGCCACGCACTGAGTCAAAATCAGCGGCTTTCAGCGCTGCCCGTACGGCATCCTTGTCGTCCAGTTTGCCGCCCACTGCTTTGACCGCGCTGGCAATCAGCATAATGGAATCGTAAGCCTGTGCACCGTAAAATGAAGGGTACTTCTCGTGCTTCTTCAGGTAATCAGCGACAAACTTCTGATTGGCTGCATTATCCATATCCGGTGACCATTGCTGAGTCATTTTTGAACCCAGAACACCTTCCAGCTTGCCTTGCTGAAACTTCGGCAGACCAATGGAATCAACCGTAAATACGGTGTACAGAGGAAGTTCATCACGCAGGCCAGCCTGTTGATATTGCTTGATAAATGCACCGCCCGCTTTACCCGGATAGAAGACAAAAATTGCGTCTGCACCGGATGATTTTGCTTTAGCCAGTTCAGCTGAGAAATCCAGCTGTGCATCTGCGCCCCATTTTGTCAGGTCTTTACCTTTAACCTCACCTTTAAATGTCTTTTCAACGCCAGCCACCATGTCCTTACCGGCTGCATAATTGGGAGCCATAATGTAGATGGATTTTACACCTTCTTTATTCAGGTGTTCACCCATTGCCATTGGGGTTTGGTCATTTTGCCATGATGTGGAGAAGAAGTTCTTGTGGCAGCGTTTACCGGCAATTTTAGATGGCCCGGCATTAGCACTAATCAGGAACTTATCAGCTTTCAGTACTGAATTAGCTGAAGCCAGCAGGACGTGTGACCAGATAAAACCGGCAACAAAATCGACATCATCCTGTTTGACCAGCTTGTCAGCTTTTTGTTTACCGACATCAGGTTTGAAACCATCGTCTTCCATAATCAGCTCGACATCCAGATCGCCCATTTTATTGTCGATATGTTCCAGCGCCAGCTCAACTGAATTTTTCATATCTTCACCAATCACCGCCGCCGGGGTGGTTAATGTGGTGATGAAGCCAATTTTGACGCTGTCAGCTTGTGCCAGACCAGTTGTAGCCAGTGCCCCGGCAACTAAAGCTGTGCGGATAATTTTTGCTAACATTATTCTCTCCTCCGAATAATTAATCGTTTTACGGGTTTTACTGCAATGTTGTAATGACTCTGCGCCCTGTGAAAACCAAAGATTCCTGTTTTGTGGGGTGAATATTTTTCACACCTATTACAACAAAGGTTTGCTCAGCAGTTTGTCCGTGCGGTTGCTATTCTATCTGGTTTTTTTCAGATTGTATGGTGTTAAGTTCATTATTCTTACCAGTTTATTCCGGGTGGTGAGGTCGTGCTGTATCCGGTTGATACGATAGACAGTACTGAGCTGTATCCACAGCCTGTAGTGCAGGAATAGTGGGTTTTACTTTAAAATATGTTGTTATAGTTTAACGTTTAACAGATGTGTTTAAGGACACCCATGAATACTGAACCTGCTACCAGACGAACTACTTCAGCGGAAACGGTTGCTACCATCGTTTATGCTTTGCATGCTGCTTCATTCCTGCTTGGTTTTACTGCTTTTATAGCAATCATTATCAATTATATAAAACGCGGAGAAGCTCGCGGTACCTGGCTGGAGTCACATTTTCGCTGGCAGATCCGGACGTTCTGGTATTCACTGCTATGGACAATCATTGGCGTGTTAACCATCGTCTTCGTGATTGGGTATGCCATTTTAGGGCTGAATTTTATCTGGTTGATTTACCGGGTTGCGAAAGGCTGGCTGCGGTTAGCAGACGGCAAAGCCATGTACACATTGAGTTGAGTTCGTTTTCAGGCAGTGGGGTGCAATCTTGCAATTCAAGCAGGTGCTCCGTAAGGTAACCGTTTAATAATCAGGATAATAACTATGCTCAGTCGCCTGTGTCTTTTATCTGTCGCTGCTGTTTGGTTTTTAGCATCAGCAACCTGCAATGCTCAGGAAAACATCAATTATCAGACTGGTCTGACTGATGGCGGTTTAAAAACAGTGATCTGGGCTACAGATAACGACGATGCGGTTAAAAATGCAGAATTAAAATTAGTCATTAAGACCGGCAGCCTGGCGGAAGAGGATGACGAACGTGGTTATGCCCATTTTGTTGAGCACCTGGCATTTAATAATACCGCCAAATACCCTAAAGAGAGTTTATTCCGTGAGCTGGAAGCCTTTGGTTTGAGCTTTGGTGCGCATAGTAACGCGCAAACAGGGTTTGATAGCACGATTTATAAGCTGACAATAAAAGATGTCACTGCCGGGAAACTGGATAAGGCGATGGAAATTCTGTCGCAATGGGCAATGCATGTTCAGTTTGATCAGAAAACTGTGGATGCTGAGAAAGGAGTCATTCGGGAAGAGTGGCGTTTGCGCAAGCCTCAGGAAACAGGCTGGCAGGCCAGGTACATTAAAGAGTTATACCGGGACAGCCGTTTTGCTGACCGGCTGCCTATAGGTGAGCTGGAGGTTATCGAATCTGCCACCGCAGAAAGTCTGGAAGCCTTTTACCAGCGCTGGTATCAACCAGAGAATTCTGCCTTGATTGTGACTGGTCATGTCGAGTCTGATGTGGTGAACAAGCTGGTTGATAAGTACTTTTCCCCCTGGCAGCAAAGCCGGGAGATTACACAGCAGGTTTATAATATCTCCCCTGAATCATTTAGCCGCCATTTAACACTGAGTGATAAAAAGGTTGATTCTAATTCATTGCAGTTCAGCTATTTTATACCACTGAGTCGCCCTGATGATCGTGAGGAGGTTTATGAGCGCCAGGTTTGGGTGGCTGCACTGGATATTCTGAAGCAGCGTCTTGATGCACAGGTTCAGGAAACGGCAGGCAAGGTTAGTAGTGTGCATGTCGGCTGGAATTATCCTTCGCAGGATATCTTAGCGATTTCTGTTGGTGCCATTGTTCCGGGGAATGGTGTGGAAGTTGCTACCCGTCTGCTGGCAGAAGAAATCGCATTTCTGCTGGAAAAAGGGGTGACTGAAGCAGAGTTAGAAGCCTGGAAAGCGAAAACATTTGCCCGTAACCGCACTTACACTGATAACGCAAAGAGTCTGGCCAATCAGGCTGTGCGCCATGTGATGTACGACAATCCTTTACAGGAACAATCTGAATGGCTGAATATGCTGGAGCAGCGTCTGCCTGAGCTGGAGCGCAAGACGGTTAATGAACGTTTACACCAGTTGTTAAGCGGGCCTGTGCATAGTTTGGTCGTACATAATCCGGATATTGAAGTTCCCACTGCAAAACAGATGCAGGCGTGGATCAGCAGCAGCACAGAAAGCGGAGCAGGGCGCGAGTTATCTGTGGCAGATGACCAGGATGCTGGTGACTGGCCTATCCAACCGGCGAAGAAAGGTGAAATTACTGCAGAGCGTACCATTGGAAAACACCTTCAGGAGTGGAAACTAAACAATGGGATCGATGTGTATTACCGCTATAGCGGCCATAAGCCGGGCAGAGTTTGGTATCAGCTCTCTGGTATTGGTGGTACTAATAATCTGAATCAGGAAGAAAGCATACAGGCACGACTGGCGCTGGAAACAATTGGTGGCAGTGGCTTACGTGACATGAACGGGCCGCAGCTGGATCAATGGCTGACTAATAATAATATGTCGCTACAGCCTTACTTTGGTTTTTTTGATCGTGGTATTTATGGTGACAGCGATAAGCAGAACTTTGCCCGGCTCATGCGTTTGCTGCATATTTCGCTGACGGAGGCGAAGGTAGCTGATCAGGCCTGGCAGCATAATCTGGAAAATAATCGCCAGCAGCTCGGGCAGTTAGCGAAAAGCCGTACTTATCCCTGGCGTAAACAGACTGACCGGATTTTGTATGCAAATGATGCTGCATTTCGCCTGTTGACGCTGGACGAGTTGAACGCAGTAAAACCTGAACAGTTAAAGGAAATTTATGACCGTGACTTTGCCGGTGCACAGAACTACCAGTTAGCGATTGTTGGTGATCTGTCTGAACAAGAAGCAAGAGCTGCCGTTGAAGAGAGCATTGCGACTTTGCCAAAAACTGTTGAAATGAGCTCTGAGTCACAACGTCCTTTCCCCGGCATCACACAATCGGAAGATATTGAAGTCAAAGGTAGTGGTGACCGTGCTGCTATATTGATTCATAAATTATCGCTACCAAAGTCGGCAATCAGTGGATTGCGTTTTACGCAGTTATCCTATCTGCGTTTCTGGCTGGATGCCGTATTGCTGGAAGAACTGCGGGAAAAAGACGGGCTGGTATATTCAGTCAATACAACGCTGGAAGGTGGCTTACAGGCGCTGGAGGATTTTACCCTGACCGTTCAGCTGGGTTGTGATCCGGATAAAGTCCCGATGGTGAAACAACGTATTACAGCCATCTTACAGCAGTTGGCTGATACACCTCCGGAGCAGGAACGTTTAGCAGCCTGGCAGAAAACACGTGCTGCTTCACTGGCAGATTCATTGCAGAAGCCGGTGAAACTTGCTTCCGCTATTATGTACGCACCACAAATTGGCCTGCCGTTAGATAAGCTGGAGGATGTGGCTTACCGGACACAGTTACCGGAGGCAAAACGGTTAGCTGATGCGCTTGGGGTATTCAATAGCGCTGAAGCAAAGAAAATCTGGCTGACGTGGTTACCCTGAGGCCCGGGTTTTGAGTCTATAGCCGGTTCGCTAATGTTTCGGCTTCGGCTATGGCAACTTCAACGGTACGCGGAGTAATACAATCACCGACAAAGTGGATTGGCTTACTGTTTGTTGCAGGCTGGTGGCTAAAAAGATTGACTGCCCTGCAACCCTGCCAGTTGACAATTAAATCAATATTATCCCGGTAACGTATACGTTGGTCATACACATTGCGGCACTGTACCCTGCCTGCCGTAACACGGTCGACGATGTGCATGGCGGTGAAATCACATCCCTGTTCACCCAGCCGTGCATACCAGGAGGAGCGATTGGTTGGGTCAATGTCATTAGCAACAGCAACGTCGCTGGTGATAATTTCCACCCGCGAGCCATTACGCAGCAATACTTCAGCCGCCGCCAGTCCTGCCTGGCCACGACCTTCATTGATGACCAGTGCGTTGCTTGCCTGGATTTGTTCGCCACGCAATAGGGTATGTGGTGTTATGGTGCGAATCGGGTGTTCACCGGCTATGGGTTGAATAAAATCTGTTGATCCGGTAGCGATGACTAATTCATCGTAGTTTAGCGTTGCGAGACCTTCGGGTTTAATCGAGTGGTTAAGATGGACAGTTACTCCAAGGCGTTGTAGTTCACTCAGCCTCCAACGGATAATATTGCCCAGTTCGCCCATTGAAGGGGCTGCAGCCCAGAGTCCCAGCTGGCCACCTAAACGCTTGCTGGCTTCAAATAACTCTACCCTGTGTCCGCGCTCTGCTGCGACACGGGCCGCTTCCAGGCCTGCCGGTCCGCCGCCAATGATAGCAATTGATTTTGATAGCACCACTGGTTCGGGCAGAAAGCCTGGTTTGGCGACCGTGGCGTTATGCATACAGTTGATTGGTTTCCCGACATAGCGGTTAGCAATGCAGGTATTTGCACCTACGCACGGGCGGATGTGACGGAGTTCGTTACGATGAATTTTTGCTACCAATTCAGGGTCACAGATATGCGCACGCGTCATGGCAACCATATCCGCCTGTTCATTAGCTATAATTTGCTCGGCATGCTGTGGGTTGGTAATGCGTCCTGCGGTGAATACCGGAATCGAAACTTCATGGCGAATGGCTGTTGCCAGAGGAACAAAGAGTCCATGTTGAGCAGGTGTTGGCGGCCAGTGTTTAGCGCGTCCGGTGTGAGTGATATTGGTATGTGCAATAATATTGAGGTAGTCGATGAGTCCGGTATCAGCGAGGCGTTTGCTAATGACGACTATGTCTTCCACCGTTAAGCCGCCTGGCTCAAATTCATCACCCGGAAGACGTAAGCCGAGAATGCGGTCATTGCCCAGTGCTGCACGTACCGCTGTTAATAGTTCAATTACAAAACGCAGGCGATTATCCAGTGAGCCACCGTATTCATCATCACGCTTGTTTGTCAGCGGAGACAGAAACGCCTGTGGTAGAAAACCAAATGCACCGAGAATTTCAACGCCATCCATATTACCTGCGGCGGCCCGTTCTGCTCCTGCTGCAAAAGCATTAACCACCTCCCGGATTTCATGATGTGTCATGGCATGAGAGATGTTGCCGGTGGTTTCAGATCGGATGGCTGACGCCGACCAGCTGGCACGACCGGGTTGGTTGATTAGTACTGTGCCTGCACTGTGAGCGAGTTGAGCCAGTATCCGGCCACCTTCTTCATGCACAGCCTGACTCAGATGTTGATATCCCGGGATAATGCCGTCATCCAGATTCCATAAAGCATCACTGGTAACCCCGAGTAATCCGGATTCATGCACCGGTGTGCCACCGGTAATTTGCAGACCGACTCCGTTTTTAGCGTATTGGCGATGATAGGCTATGTATTTTTTACCGGGTTTATTGTTTTCAGCAAAGCCCGGAACATGCGCCGAAACCAGGATGCGATTCCGGACTGTGAGATTACCAATAGTCAACGGAGACAGCAGGTTGGGGAATGGTTGATTTGTCATTGAGGCGACTCCTTATGTGACTTTGCTGAATCGTATAAGAGGTAGCCTACCTCCCTTCGCTTAAAAGAACAAAGGGAGGTGTTAATAGTCTTGCGTTAACTATGAAGCCAGTGATGCCAGTGCTGCGTTAAACAGCGCGCTTGGTCGCATTGCCTTGTCGGCGGCTTCATCATCTGGCATGTAATAACCACCAATGTCCGTGCTTTCACCCTGCACATTGTTTAGTTCATTGACAATAGCATTTTCATTTGTGGTGAGCTGCTCTGATAATTTACTGAACACGGTCTGTAGCTCGCTATCTTCTGTCTGTTCTGCCAGGGCCTGTGCCCAGTAAAAGGCAAGATAAAAATGGCTGCCACGGTTATCGAGCGCACCGATTCTGCGCTGCGGGGATTTGTTGTTTTCTAATAGCTGTCCGGTAGCAATATCGAGCGTGTCCGCCAGAATACGCGCCCGTGTGTTCTGGGTGTTCTCAGACAGGTGTTCCAGTGAGACTGCCAATGCCAGAAACTCACCCAGTGAATCCCAGCGCAGGTAGTTTTCTTCATTGAACTGCTGCACGTGTTTGGGGGCGGAACCACCAGCTCCGGTTTCAAACATGCCACCACCATTCATCAGTGGTACAACGGACAACATTTTGGCACTGGTTCCCAGTTCCAGAATCGGGAACAAATCTGTCAGATAATCACGCAGAACATTGCCGGTAACGGAGATGGTGTCTTTGCCGCGAATCAGGCGTTCCATGGTACGGCGAATAGCAACAACCGGAGACAGAATGCGAATATCCAGGCCTTCGGTATTATGATCTTTCAGATATTCCTGCACTTTGTCACGTAATTGCATATCATGCGCCCGCCCGCGATCCAGCCAGAAAATAGCGGGCATGCCAGAGGCACGGGAGCGCTTCACTGCCAGTTTTACCCAGTCACGAATGGCTTCATCCTTAGTCTGGCACATGCGCCAGATATCGCCTTCTTCAACCTCATGCTGTAGCAGAACATTGCCTTCATCATCGACAACCCGCATGGTGCCGTCAGCAGTCATTTCAAAGGTTTTATCGTGTGAGCCGTATTCCTCTGCTTTTTTCGCCATCAAACCAACGTTTGGCACGGTACCCATGGTGGTCGGATCAAAAGCACCGTGGGTTTTACAGAAGTTGATGACTTCCTGGTAGATGGTGGCATAAGTACTTTCCGGGATGACGGCTTTGGTGTCTTTCAACTTGCCATCTGCGCCCCACATTTTACCGGAGTTACGAATCATTGCAGGCATAGAGGCGTCCACAATCACATCACTCGGTACGTGCAGATTAGAAATACCACGATCTGAATCCACCATCGCGATTTCCGGGCGATTGATGTAACAGGCCCGGATATCGGCTTCAATCTCGGCACGCTTGGATTGTGGCAGTTCCTGGATGCGCATATACACATTGCCAAGGCCGTTATTGGGATTAACACCAATCTTTTCGAAAGTCTCACCCCATTTATCAAACAGTTTTTTGTAAAAAACGGTCACCGCATGACCAAAAACAATGGGGTGTGACACTTTCATCATGGTGGCTTTAACATGAAGCGAAAACAGCATATCTGTCTCGCGCGCATCTTCCATTTGTTCTTCAAAGAACTGACGCAACGCTTTTTTACTCATAAACATGCCATCAATGACTTCACCCGCCAATAATGGTGTTTCTGCTTTCAGCACAGTGACTTCGCCACTGGCCTTGTCAACAAATTCTATCCGGACATTACCGGCTTTATCCATCACGGTGGATTGTTCGCTGGAGTAGAAATCACCTTTGCCTTTCATATGGGCAACATGTGAGCGGGAGGCCATGCTCCAGACACCCATACTGTGTGGGTTTTTACGGGCATACTGTTTTACGGAAGCAGGAGCACGGCGGTCAGAGTTACCCTCACGCAATACCGGGTTGACAGCGCTGCCCAGTATTTTGCTGTAACGGGCTTTAACATTTTCCTGTTCATCATTTTCCGGTTCATCCGGGTAATCAGGCAGGGCATAGCCTTTCTCCTGCAGCTCCGCAATGACTACGCGCAGTTGTGGAATAGATGCACTGATATTGGGCAGTTTGATAATATTGGCATCAGCTGATTGTGTCAGTTGCCCCAGTTCCTTTAACGCATCGGAAATACGTTGTTCTTCACTCAGATATTCCGGAAAAGCAGCAATGACACGTCCGGCGAGTGAAATATCGCGGATTTCCACATTTACTCCCGCTGTTGCTGCGAAAGCCTGAACAATTGGCAAAAGAGAACGCGTTGCCAGCGCAGGTGCCTCATCTGTTTTGGTATAGATGATGGTGGGTGAAGTATTGCTGTTAGCATTATCGGCCATAAGACTACCTGTTAGAAATTGAGAAACCGTTCCGAAAAATCACTGCGGGAAATACAGCGGATTATATCTCGGGGGCCATATTATATCACTCATGGGGTAGAAATGATTAGGCACTTTTTGTATCCGGGATAAATTTTGTAGGCTTTTTCAGCATGATTTATGCCGTTTATTCCGGATACAAGCAGTACCACAAGTTTCCGGTTTACACAGCCTTATCATGTTGCAGGCAAACCCGTGGTAAAATTCCTGATACTTTTTGCATGTGCCGTTATTACTGGTAGGATTCGCCACTGACTTTAATCTGAGCCTGTGATTGACACAAGATGGAAGCCCTTATTGCTCATACCCTGAATGCGTGGGAGTTACTGTTTACCGGTGACCAGGAACTGTGGAATATTGTGGCCATTTCTTTCCGGGTGTCAACGACCGCGCTGGCAATAGCTATCTTCCCGGCATTACTGATTTCATTTGCGCTGGCTTATGCACAGTTTCCGGGGCGGCGTTTGCTGATTTCCATTTTTTCTACCCTAATGTCGGTTCCGGCAGTCGTCATTGGACTGACACTGTATCTGGTCTTATCACGACAAGGGCCATTGGGCGATTTACGCTTGTTGTTCACTCAGTCGGCGATGGTGTTGGGCCAGATAGCGCTGGCGTTTCCTTTGCTGGTGTCTATGTGCCATGTGAGTCTGCAGGCCTCTGACCGCAGGGCCTGGGAAACGGCGCGTATGCTAGGTGCTTCGAAAGCGCGTGCTTTTCTTACGGTGCTGTTTGAGGTGCGTTTTGGCCTGATGGCGGCGATGCTGGCAGCATTTGGGCGGATTATTGCCGAGGTTGGGGCATCGATGATGCTGGGGGGGAATATTCTTAATTACACGCGTAATATTCCCACTGCAATTGCGCTGGAAACCAGCAAAGGCGAATTTGCTCAGGGTATTGCACTGGGTATGGTTTTACTGTTGATGGCTTTTACTTTGAATATTCTGTTGCAATATTTCCAGGGTAGGGGGCATATCACACCGTGACAGTATCCCGTTTGGTTTATAGCCAGCTGAGCAAATGTTTTGGCAAACGCACGGTGCTGAAGAATGTTGACCTGACGCTGACGGCGGGCGAATGTATTTTGCTGACCGGAAAAAATGGCAGCGGGAAAACAACGCTGATGCGTATTCTGGCCGGCCTGGAGAAGCCGGATACATGCCTGGTGGCATTTGGCAATGATGAATATAACTGGCGGGCAGGCCGAAATCTTTTGCAAAAAAGAGTCATGTATCTGCATCAGCAACCCTATATGTTTAGTGGCACAGTCTGGCATAATCTTGATTATGCTTTGCCACGTCAGTTGAACAAAACAGAACGACAGCAACAAATTCAGGCCATTAGTGCCTGGGCGGGGTTGGGTGATATTATTGATTCCAATGCTAAAAGCCTGTCAGGTGGTGAGTGCCAGCGGGTTGCGATTGCGCGGGCCAGGCTACGACGGCCGCAGGCTTTGTTATTGGATGAACCAACTGCGAGCATGGATAGTCAGGCACGTGATAAAACGCTGGAGTTGATGCGTCAGTTATGTGCTGAAGGTGTTGCGCTAATGGTGACTAGCCATGACCCGGTGCTTTTCAAGGGCATGGCTGAGCGTCATCTTCACCTTGAGCAACAGAAAGTTGCGACCGCAGCAACATGAACAGGATAATGATGGTCTTGTTTTCACCGCCTCTTACATCCGGTCTGATGGCCCGGTTTTTGATTCCACAGGTAACAGCATGAGCGATTCAGCGAAAACCCAGGCACAACAGTTAATTACCGGTGTTATTCTGGCGGGGGGCATGGGCAGACGCCTCGGTGGGCAGGATAAAGGACTGGTTGAACTGAATGGCAAACCACTGGTGGATTATTTGCTGACCGCACTGAAGCCACAGTTGAACCAGGTACTGATTAATGCGAATCGTAACCAGGAGGTTTATCAGCGTTACGGTGTGGACGTTGTCAGCGACCAACTCAGTGATTTTCAGGGGCCGCTGGCTGGTTTTGCCACTGCACTGCAGCATGTTGATACTCCCTGGATTATGACATTGCCCTGTGATGGGCCGGAGGTTGCGCCTGATATGGCGCAGCGTATGCTGGACGCCGTGCGAAATGAAGGTGCGGAGTTAGCCGTGGCGCATGATGGTGAACGCCTGCAACCGGTGCATGCATTGATTCCGGTTGCTCTGCTGGAGAGCCTGAATACTTTTCTTGCCAGTGGTGAACGTAAAATTGATCGTTGGTATGCACAACATAAAATGGCGACTGTGGACTTTTCCGATGTGCCGACAATGTTTCGTAATATGAATACTCCTGAGCAAAAATTGGCACTTGAAGATGCGATGAAGGCAACGCCTATTGTAGGTATCTGTGCTTATAGCGGTACTGGAAAAACAACCCTGCTAACCCAGTTGATCCCATTGCTGAAAGCAGAAGGGCTGAATCTTACGGTGATTAAGCATGGCCACCATAAAATAGAGCTGGATCAGCCCGGAAAAGACAGTTTTAAGTTTCGTGAGGCCGGAGCGGATCAGGTAATTCTTGCTGCCAGCACCCGTATGGCAATTATGCAGGAATGTTCCGGGCAGACAGAACCTTCGCTGCAGGATGCCATGAAGTTGGTGAATCCGGATTGTGCAGATCTGATTCTGGTTGAGGGGTTTAAGCATGAGGCCTTCCCTAAGCTGGAAGTTCACCGCCCTGTGCTCAATAAACCTTTATTGTTTCCCGAAGACAAACACATTATTGCCCTGATCTGTGATACGCCTCCAGAGGTTGCGGAGACAACACGAAACATTTTGCAGCTGGATCTGAATGCCCCGGAAGATATTGTGCAATTCATTATGGCGCGGGTTGTTAACGGGAATTTACCATTACCTCCGGCACTAAAGCTGACCAAATCATCAGACCAGAATGCTGCCGGGTATTTTGCCGGGATGCCTCAACAATCTGAAAATAATACCGCTGGCAATACGATTCGCTCCGCCCCCAGCTGTGCAGATGCCAGCGATCCGGACAGCCTTTCGTTACAGGAGGCCAGGCAGAATTTAATGGCAGCTGTTAAACCATTAACTTCCTATATTAAACGTCCGCTGAGAGATACCCTGGGTCAGGTGTTAGCCGGAGATATTATTTCCCCGTTAAATGTTCCGGCACATACTAATTCTGCAATGGATGGCTATGCTCTGGCGGGTTCCGGCTTGCCAGTCGATACAGTGCGTGATTACCCGGTTGTTGGTACTGCGTTTGCAGGCAAGCCTTTTAATGAGCTATGTGAAACAGGGCAGTGTGTGCGAATCATGACCGGTGCAATAATGCCGGAAGGTACGGACACGGTTGTGATGCAGGAGCAGAGCGAAGCTCTGTCAGGTGAGCGGGTTAGACTGGGATGTGGTCATAAGGCCGGTCAAAATGTGCGTCATGCCGGAGAGGATATTGCAGCCGGACAAACTGTATTAATCCGTGGGCGCCGTATTACGGCAGCAGACATGGGATTGCTGGCTTCACTGGGGATTGCTGAAACCGAAGTGTATCGGCGTCCCAGGGTTGCATTTTTCTCAACCGGGGATGAATTACGCTCGATTGGCGAGCCGCTTGAAACGGGGTGTATTTATGATAGCAACCGTTACACTCTGTACAGCCTGCTCAGTGATTTGGGGATGGATATCATTGATATGGGAGTGGTTCCTGACGAACCTGAATTACTGGAAGCCGCGTTTCGTGAGGCATCCGCAAATGCGGATGTGGTTATTACATCCGGTGGCGTCTCAGTGGGGGAAGCGGATTATATCAAGGGGATTCTGAGCCGGCTTGGGGAAATGAATTTCTGGAAAATTGCAATTAAGCCGGGGCGGCCGCTAACATTTGGTCGTCTTGGTGATGCATTGTTTTTTGGTTTGCCGGGCAATCCGGTTGCAGTCATGGTGACCTTTCACCTGTTTGTCAAACCGGCGCTGATTAAGCTGGCTGGTGAGCGGGATTATGAGCCACTGCTTGTACAAGCGGCATGCCAGAATAATTTACGCAAAAAGCCGGGGCGCACTGAATTATTGCGGGCGATTTTGCATCATGATGATCAGGGTAGGTTAACGGTGGAAAAAGCCGGGCACCAGGGATCGGGCATTCTGACGTCAATGAGTCGTGCAAACTGCTTTATAGTGCTGCCTGAAACGAATGCCGGTGTGAGCAAGGGTGATCTGGTAACTGTTCAGCCCTTTGGGCACATCTGAAGAAAGGATAGAGAATATGGTAACGGTACTGTTTTTTGCCAGCCTGCGTGAGCAAACCGGGCAAAGCCGGGTAGAGCTTGATTGGAAAGATGGAATGACAACAGGTGGCCTCTGGCAACAAATCGTTGGTGATGATGGTTTAGCAGAAAGTACGCTGGTTGCCTGCAATCAGGAATATTGCCATGCTGATACTATGGTAGCAGACGGGGATGAAGTCGCTTTTTTCCCACCGGTGACCGGAGGGTGAGATGATTCGCATTGCGGTTCATGAGAATAGTTTGGATCCCTGGGTTGAACTGGTAAATTTTCAGGCTCAGGACGCTTTTATTGCCAGTCAGTGTGGCGCAAACGCGAATTTTATTGGCACGATGCGTGATTTTAATGAAGGTGATGATGTCCAGGCAATGCGACTGGAACATTACCCGGCGATGACCGAAAAACAGCTGTCGATAATTGTTGATTCTGCTGTAACGCAATGGGGGTTGGATCATGTCCTGCTTTTGCACCGGGTAGGGGATATCTTGCCGGGTGATCCGATCGTTCTGGTCGCGGTATGGTCAGCACATCGTAATGCCAGCTTTGAGGCCTGTCGTTCGATTATGGAAGCGCTTAAACATAATGCGCCGTTCTGGAAATGTGAAACGTTGGCGGGCGGTGAGACGCGTTGGGTTGAAAAAAATACAGCTGGCTAATGAGGGTTTGCCGGTTGGATAAGATGTAATGGTTGGTGGGGTAGCCATACAATTGGTCTGAAATTTCTCTGCATTCAGTGTGATGGCGTTATGATGCTCCCGGGTGTTTTCCCGTGTCTTCACCTTCTGAATCGTTGTCTGGGAGGATGCCATTCATCGTAAAGTTAAGGTTCGGGGTGTAGCTTTGTCGGTGTAGTGGAAAAACTGGCCTTTGCGTGCGTTTTCGTTCGCGGTTATGCGTCAAAAAACAGAAAAGAATATGAATAATAACATTGATAAGTTTCTGAGTGTGCGGGAAGGCGGTTTCCTGAGTCGTTATGTAGCTTATATTTTGTCCACTCTCATTGTAGTGGGGACTGCATTTGTTTTTTGGTTTAATCAACAGCAAAGCCAGTCGATTCAGGAACGTACACTGGTTAATGAAGCCAGTAATTTTGCTGATTCAGTGGCTAAATTCAGAACCTTTTACTCTCAAAAAGTTGTTGGCCCGGCAAAAACACACGGTATCGAGTTTAGTCATGACTATCAGAACTCCGGAAAATTACCGCTGCCTGCTACCTTGTCGATGGACTTTGGCAAATTTCTGGCGGCGGAGAACTCCAGTGTTGGCGTGCGCTTATACAGTAATCACCCCTTTCCATGGCGGGTAGCGAAAAATGAGGGCGGAGCGAAAGATGATTTTGAACGCTGGGCGATAGAACAGTTACGGGCAAACCCAAAGCAGCCGGTCTGGCGAATTGAAGATCAGGATGGCAGTAGTGTCTTGCGTTATGCGCGTGCCGATCGTCTGTCAGCCAGTTGTGTCTCCTGTCATAACAGCTATCCCGGAACACCTAAAACGGACTGGAAGGAAGGGGATGTTCGCGGGGTTTTATCAATTACGCAGCCACTGGGTTCTCTGGCATTTGAAACACGTGAATTGATGCTGCAGTCATTTTTGATGCTGACGATTATGGGTGCGACATTGCTCATTGTTCTGATGTTGGCATTGCGCAGCATGCGTGTGTCTCTGGTAAATGCCAAAGTGGCTGAGAAAGAGGCCAAAATAGCGAACCAAAAATTACTGTCCGGGATTGATGAGAGAGAAAGACTGTCCCGTGATTTACATGCCAGTCAAATCAAAACCAAAGCCATTGTTGATTCAATTCTGGATGCCATTATCGTCATCAACAATCAGGGCACAATTATTGAAACCAATCCTGCCGTGCTTGATCTGTTTGGTTACACGCCTGAGGAGTTAATCGGCCGTAATATTAGCTTGTTAATGGCAGAAAATGTCGCGACTCATCATGACAGCTACCTGCAAAATTATTTGAATACCGGGGGGTATGGTTATGTCGGGAAGATGCGCCAAATGGAAGCCCGGCGTAAGGATGGCACTCTGTTTCAGATTGAGCTGTCAGTCAATGAGGCCAGAGTAGAAGACACGGTTATCTTCACCGGTGTTGTCCGGGATATCACCCAACAATTGCAGGCTGCGAGTGAGCTTGAGCAGGCTCATGAGAAAGCGCTGCAATCGACACGGATGAAATCGGAATTCCTGGCTAATATGAGTCATGAAATTCGTACTCCAATGAATGGTGTCATTGGTATGAGCACTTTATTGCTGGACAGTGGCCTGAATCGTTCCCAGCGTGAACTGACACAAACGGTTCTGCAAAGTGCAGAGTCCCTGTTACGCATTATTAACGATATTCTGGATGTCTCAAAGATTGAGGCAGGCAAACTGACAATCAATAATTCCAGCTTTGATCTGATGCCGCTTATTGAAGGCGTGATGGATTTGCTTGGCGAACAGGCATATTGCAAAAACGTTGAGTTAGCTTACTTTGTGGATCCTGACGTTCCACAACGGCTGATTGCTGACCCTATTCGTATTCGCCAGATTCTGATTAACCTTATAAACAATGCAATTAAATTTACTGATCGTGGTTACGTCATTTTAGTCATTTCGGCACCGGAGCAGGATGAGGATAATACAAAATCCAAGCTGTGTTTTGAGGTACATGACAGTGGGTCAGGTATACCTTTAGACGCGCAGGAAACGCTGTTTAAAGCCTTTACTCAGGTTGATGGTTCGAGTACCCGTCAGCATGGCGGCACCGGCTTGGGTTTAACCATTTGTAAACGCCTTACTCACCTGATGGGAGGCGAGATTGGGCTGCGCAGCAAGCATGGTAAGGGGTCTACTTTCTGGGCAACCATTATGGTTGAACCTGCTGGCAGTGAAAAAATGGCCCCCGAGCTGGCTGATAATATCTCTGTGTTATTGTTGGGAAATAATTTAACGCTTAATAATTATTATGAAAAACAGCTGTTGGATTGGCACTTGCTTCCGGTAGTCACAAATACCCTGAATAATCTGTTGGCAGCATTGGAGGAAAACAATAGCTTTTCTGTTATCGCCCTGGATGCCGACATGGTTTACCACAAACCGAGACACCCATTGGGAATGCTTTCAGTTATTGCTGCCATCAGAGAGATTACACAGGAAGCCATTATTATTTATGGCAATAATAAGCAACTGGAGGCACTGGGCGGTATTGATTTGGGGCGGCGCATTCATATTTTGCCCAAGCCGATCAAACACTCGATCATTCTAAGCTACTTACAGCGCCTGGGGCATGTTTCCGATAAACCTGTCCGGGAATCTGAGAGTGATCTCCAGAGCTGGAAAGAAGGCAAGGCTAATGTCAATGAAGAGGAAGATGAAGCAGCATCGTCCAATCCGGCAAAATTATCTCAGCCTGAAAAAGAGATAAAAAACGAACTATTGGCAGCCCGTTTGTTATTAGTTGAGGATAATCTGGTGAATCAGAAGGTGGCGCTGGCGATGCTGAAAAAGCTGGGTTATCTAAACGTTGATCATGCTGCTAATGGTGAGCAGGCCTTAACTGCTGTTCAGGCCGTTGATTATGATCTGATTTTGATGGATTGTCAGATGCCGGTTATGGATGGTTATGAGGCAACACGTAAAATTCGCAAGTTGGAAGAAGATCAGTTTCAGAAGCTGCCTATTCTGGCTTTAACTGCGCATACGATGAAGGGTGATGATGAAAAGTGCTACATGGTGGGTATGAATGATTATTTATCCAAGCCTGTACGTATTGATGAATTATCAGCCAAACTCAGCAAGTGGTTAAAAGCACAACAAAAGATTAAAGCCTGATTATTATGATTACATGAAAAACCCGGCATATAGCCGGGTTGACTCGCGCATGGTTTCCCTTACACCAAACGACAGATGTGACGTATCTGAGCACCCTGCTCGCGTAATTCAGTTAATACTGCAGATTCACTGAGAAATCCGCCAACCTCCCCGGTATTAGTCCCAATATAACCAAATAAACCATCAGTTTCTTTACGATAAACGGATACATGACTGCTGACTGTAGGACTACAGGCATTAAGCCGAATAGGATGTTTAAAATCGACTTCCATTATGGTGGTTTCCATATTGTTATTCCCCCCTTACATCAATATTTGCGCAGAAACTACTTCGGATTACTCTGCTAACAGATTGATCTTAAAATTTTTTATCAAATTATTCTATACTTGAATTAGTAAGTTTTACAAGCAGAAAGTTCATGCATCAGTCATTTTCAACAAAAAACAACCAGTGCAGAGCACGGGATAAAAGCAGAATTGCCAATGCTGCTATTGTTCCGGAGATCAATAACAAAGCAAAAATTTGGGGAATCGAGGGAAGGGTGGCACACACTGAAGTCAGACAAACTGGTAGCTGATTATTGAGTGGATCCGGTGAAAGTATGAGTGCACCGGTAATACCTGAGACCAGCCCGGTCAGGTAGAGCATTATCAACAGCGAAGTATGTTTTTCCATAAGGTTTTTATATCAATATGCGTGGTGCCTGAATCTCGCTTGCAGGTTGGCCGGAGGCGTATTATTGACGGAGTGTTGAACCTGATTAATGTTTGCCCCATCCGTCGTCGTTTGCTTGCCTGCGTGTAACCCGGAATGCAGAATCATGTAACTCTGCCTGCTAATAAAAAATAAATCATGAGTCTTGCGATTGTTTATAGCCGTACTAATGCTGGTCTGGAGTCTCCTCTGGTCAGTGCTGAAGTTCATCTGGCGAATGGTTTGCCAGCCTTTTCAATTGTGGGGTTACCGGAAACAGCCGTGAAAGAAAGTCGTGATCGGGTGAGGGCTGCGATCACAAACTCAGGGTATGCTTTTCCGGTTAAGCGAATTACTGTCAATCTGGCACCGGCAGATATTCCCAAAGATGGCGGCCGCTTTGATTTACCCATTGCACTGGGGATATTAGCTGCCAG
This sequence comes from Thiolinea sp., assembly GCA_049614265.1. Lineage (GTDB taxonomy): Bacteria > Pseudomonadota > Gammaproteobacteria > Thiotrichales > Thiotrichaceae > Thiolinea. Next base: position 41,188 of record JBMZDK010000001.1, on the reverse strand, counting down.
TGATCAGATTCCGTTAACTGCACTGGAAAAGTATGAGTTTATTGGCGAGCTTTCTCTGGGGGGGCAGCTGCGTGCTGTCCATGGCGTTTTACCTACAGCACTGAATGTAATGGCTGATGAACATGGCTTGATATTGCCAGAAGGAAATGCTGAAGAAGCGAGTCTGATTAAAGGCTTGAGCGTTCATCCGGCTGCTGACCTTAAGGCAGTGGTTGGGCACTTACAGGGAGGGGCGGATTTGCCACGATATCATCAGGAGATTCATACGGCCCCGGTGCATTACCCTTTTGATCTCAGTGATGTGAAAGGGCAGTTCGCTGCTCGTCGGGCTTTGGAGATTGCAGCTGCCGGTGGACATAACTTATTGATGGTCGGGCCACCGGGAACCGGAAAGACTATGTTGGCCAGCCGCTTGACAACCATTTTGCCGGATCTGAGTGAAGAGCAGGCATTAGAGTCGGCTACCGTTGCTTCAATCAGCAATCAGGGCTTTGATGCTACTCAATGGGGTAAGCGACCGGTGCGTGAGCCACATCATACTGCATCGGGAGTGGCCCTGGTGGGTGGTGGTTCACACGTCAAGCCGGGTGAAATTTCATTGGCCCACAATGGTGTTTTGTTTCTTGATGAGCTAACCGAGTTCGATCGTAAGGTGCTCGATGTCTTGCGTGAGCCGCTGGAGACCGGAAAAATAACGCTTTCCCGTGCAGCGCGTCAGGCCACGTATCCGGCAAATTTTCAACTGGTAGCAGCAATGAACCCCTGTCCACAGGGGCGGGCCTGTGATCGGGCGGATAATTGTGAGTGTACTCCTGAGCAGCAAAAGCGCCATCGCTCACGCATTTCTGCACCATTTATGGATCGGATTGATTTACAGGTTGATGTGCCACGGGTAAAGCAGGAAGATTTACAATCGTTAACCGGTGGTGAAAGTAGTAGGGCTGTTCGGGAACGGGTATTGCAGGCCCGCGAGCGTCAGCAGGAAAGACAGCAAAAAACTAATCATGCATTGAGTAGTCGTGAAGTAGATGAGCACTGTTTGCTGACAGACAAAGATCGTAATCTCCTCAGTCATGCCATGGAGCATTTTAAGCTGTCAGCACGGGCTTATCACCGTATTCTCAAGGTCTCACGAACCATTGCTGACCTGGATAATCAGGCGGCTATCCAGACCAGGCACTTATCTGAAGCTCTATCTTACCGGGCAATGGACAGATTGTCGGCAGGGTAGGGCATACTGCAGCATTTATTCTTGTGGTTGACCAATGGTATTACGGAGTACACCAACTCCTTCCACTTCACACTCCACCACATCACCGGGTAATAAAAATTCCGCCGGTTCGCGAACAAAACCAACGCCACTTGGGGTGCCGGTAGCAATAATATCGCCCGGTTCCAGTGTCATGCCGCGTGAAAGTGTGGCAATGGTTTCAGCAATACCAAAAATCATGTGTCGGGTATTTGAAGACTGTTTGGTCACTCCATTAACCCTGCAGCTGAGATCAAGGTTTTGCGGGTCGGTAATTTCATCGGCGGTGATAATGTGAGGGCCAATGGGGCAGCCTCCATCAATGCTTTTACCGAGGAAAAACTGTTTGTGATTATGCTGCAGGTCACGTGCGCTCAGGTCATTAATGACTGTGTAACCAAAGACATGATCCAGTGCATTCTCTGCACTGATCTTGCGTCCGCCACGGCCGATAATCACTCCCAGCTCTGATTCCCAGTCCAGCTGTGAGCAGCTATCAGGGTCATAGGGAATAGTCGCTTCATGTCCGGTGACACAATGAGTGGCTTTGGTAAATACGATGGGGTATTTAGGTTTTTTTGCGCTGCGTCCAACATGTTCAGCTGTTTCTTCAGCATGTTCAAGGTAGTTGAGGCCGAGACACATCACATTTTTGCGCGGTCTGGGAATCGGGGCCAGCAAGGCGAACTCAGGGTGATCATAAGCTATTACTGCTGCCGGATCCTGATTTGCCAGTATTTTTTTCAGTGTTATTGTTAGCTCAGGGTATTGCTCAATGAAGGCATGCATATCCTGCCAGGCCGGGTTGTCAGGTAATATCCCGGCATCCTGGCTCAGGGCCGGCAGAATATAGTGATTGCCGTTATCAATAAAAATGTATTGTTGTTCAATATATTGGCAAGTGCCGATTTTCATAGTGCTTCCTTAGTCCGGGGCTTTTGGGAGAGATTATACCGAAAATCGCCTCAGAGCTGCTAAAACCGATATAATCGGGATCATACGTTTGAGAATTTAAGGAGTAAATCATGGCAGCTAAGGAATCTACAATGCTGGAATTGGGTACAGATGCCCCGGAGTTTGCTTTGCCCGAGCCTGCCAGCGGTAATATTGTGTCGCTGGATGATTTTGCCGGCAAACCAATCATGGTGGCGTTTATTTGTAACCACTGTCCCTATGTTGTGCTGATTCGCGATGCACTGGCACAGCTGGCGCATGAATATCAGGAAAAAGGTATTTCGGTGGTTGCGATTAATGCAAATGATGTTGCTAATTATCCTGATGACAGTCCCGAAAAGATGGTGGAAGAAGTCCATAAAGCCGGTTATAGCTTTCCCTATCTATATGACGAATCTCAGGCGGTCGCACTGGCCTATCGTGCGGCCTGCACGCCTGATTTTTTCCTGTTCGATAAACATCATCATTTGTTTTATCGTGGTCAGTTTGACAATGCACGTCCCGGTAACAATATTGCAGCTACCGGTGAAGATATGCGGAATGCTATGGATGCTTTGCTGAAAGGCCTGTATCCGCCAAATGATCAGAAAGCTTCTATTGGCTGCAATATCAAATGGAAAGCAGGTAATGAACCGGATTACTTTTAAACGGTTGGGTGTGGTTTAGACGATGAAAGTAGCAGCTTTTTATAAATTCATGGCATTGGATAATCCTGCTCAGGTGGCTGAGAGTATCAAAGCTTTACGTGAACAATATGAAGTATTTGGTACGTTGATTGTGGCGGATGAGGGGGTGAACTCGACGATTGCTGGTGAGGATGCCCATATTGATGCTTTTATTGCTGGTTTAGAGCCTTGGTTTGGTGAATTGCAGCCGAAATATTCTTTTTGCGGGAAAAATCCGTTTCACCGCTTTAAAGTCAAGCAGAAACAAGAGATCGTCACCTTCCATAATAAGGAGGTTGGGCCGCACAAAACGGTTGGTACTTACGTTGCACCGGAAAAGTGGAATGAGTTGGTACAGGCAGATGATGTGCTGCTGCTGGATACACGAAATAAGTATGAAACTCAGATCGGCATTTTTAACGGTGCAGAAGACCCTCAGGTTGATAGTTTTATGGAATTTAAGACTTACCTTGATGACGTCATTGAAAAGGGTGGAGTCAAAAAAATTGCCATGTATTGTACCGGCGGTATTCGTTGTGAAAAGTCGACGGGTTATGCGTTGTCACAAGGTGTGGAAGAGGTGTATCACCTTGACGGTGGTATTCTGAATTACCTGGAGAAAGTTCCGGCGGAGGATAGCCTGTGGCAAGGGGAATGTTTTGTATTTGATCACCGGGTGTCAGTAGATCATGAATTGAATGCTGGTAGTTATGACTTGTGCCATTCCTGTGGTTATCCCTTATCTAAGGAGGATAAGCAGCATGAGTATTATGAAGATGGCGTAAGCTGCCATTTGTGTTTTTCACAGACCACTGAACAACAAAAATCACGGTTTCGTGAGCGTAAAAAACAGATCGATCTTGCTACACAACGTGGTAAGAAGCATGTGGGGGCGAATATGCGTGAACTGGTGAGATCGAAGGAAGCGCGCAAACGGGAATTAGCAGAGCGGAGCGGGACGTAATTTCAGCCCGTTTCTTTAGCTGCTATAAGCCTCAGTCAGCCACGCTTTGACCGCAGGTCGATCCGGTAATACCTCCATTACAAAATCTGTCAGTCGTTCCAGATCCTGTGTGGATAGCTTTGTCGGGTCGTGCTGTAAAGTGCGCCCCGGATCAGCAAAACGCTGTTGTAATACCGGGTTCTCCAGTAGCTCTCCTAACAAATCCTCAAGCAAATCTGCCTGTGATGGTGCACGAAAGCCAATCGAGTATGTCATACACTCACCAATGGCAGCACCATAGTGTGCCACACCAGGTGGTAAATACAGCATATCGCCCGGTTTTAATATCCAGTCATACTCCGGTTCAAAGTGTGCCAGCACTCTAAGATCAATATCCGGAATGAAGTTATCGTCGTCTACCGGCTGGGTGCTAATCTGCCAGCGGCGTTCCCCGGCACCCTGCAACAGGAACACATCATAAGCATCCACGTGTGGGCCGACTGAACCACCATCCACTGCATAGCTAATCATCAAGTCATCAATACGCCAGTCCGGGATGAAACGGAACGGGGCAATAATCTGCTCCAGATCCGGTTTCAGTTGTTCAGTATCATTGACTAACAGCGACCAGTGTGAATCAGGTAGTTCGGTAAAGTCACGTTCCAGTAATGGCCCGTGCCGTACTTCCCAGGGCTCTTGTCCACCTTGTTCTAATACCAGTCGTGAAGCATCAGTGTCACAAGCCATGCTCACTAATTCATCCGGTGTGACCGGAGTGATAAAACCGGGAAAAGCGTTGCGAACCAACAAGGGCTGTTGTTGCCAATAGCCTTCCAGAAATTGTTCAACGCTTATTTCACCGAGACATGTCAGAAGGCCTGCTGAAGATAGTGACAGAGAGGGGGAAGTGTCGTGTGTCTCACATACAGGCCTGGTCATCATATCATTAGGTTTGCTATATATTTCGTGCTTGCTGAGCCGCATTACCAATATAGCTTGCCGGTGTCATCGTAGCGAGTTGTTCTTTCGCTTCATCCGGTATATCAAGCTGGGCGATGAATTCATGTAAGCGCTCCGTTGTAATGCGTTGGCCACGGGTTAGCGCTTTCAATTTTTCATAGGGTTCGGCAATACCATAGCGGCGCATCACCGTTTGAATTGGTTCTGCCAGTACTTCCCAGTTAGCATCAAGGTCCTGCGCCATATTGTCTGCATTCACTTCCAGCTTGGAGATGCCTTTCAGAGCAGACTGATAAGCAATTAAGCCATGACCAAAGCCCACGCCCAGTGTTCGCAACACCGTTGAATCAGTTAAGTCACGTTGCCAGCGTGAAATTGGCAGCTTTTGCCCCAAATGCCCCATCAATGCATTGGCAATACCCAGATTCCCCTCGGCATTTTCAAAGTCAATCGGGTTGACTTTATGCGGCATAGTGGAAGAACCCACCTCACCGGCAACAACCTTTTGCTTGAAGTGCCCCAGCGAAATGTAACTCCAGATATCACGGCAAAAGTCGATAAGGATGGTATTGAAACGCGCCGAGGTGTCATAGATCTCAGCAATGTAATCATGAGGTTCAATCTGAATGGTGTAGGGGTTCCAGTCAAGACCAAGATCCGTGATGAATTTATTGGCAAAACGGGGCCAGTCAATATCCGGATAGGCGCTGAGGTGAGCGTTGTAGTTGCCTACCGCGCCATTGATTTTGCCGAGGTATTCTGTGTTATGCACCTGATCCAGCTGGCGGCGCAGACGGTAAGCAACATTGGCCATTTCTTTGCCCATTGTAGTCGGGGAGGCGGGTTGGCCGTGGGTGCGTGATAATAGTGGAATGTCAGCGTATTCATGAGCCAGTGTGCGAATGGCCTCTGTAACATCGTTCATTTGCGGTATGACTACCTGCTCCATACCACCTTTAAGCATCAATGCGTACGAAAGATTATTGATGTCTTCAGAGGTGCAGGCGAAATGAATAAATTCACTGACAGCATTAAGTTCTGGCTGATCGGCGATTTTTTCTTTCAGGTAATACTCAACTGCCTTAACGTCATGATTGGTGGTGCGTTCTATGGCTTTAACCCGCAGAGCGTCATTTTCCGAAAACTGTTCCAGAATCTGCTCCAGAAAAGCATCAGCTTCAGCAGACAGTGCAGGAACCTCATGAATTTGCGCATGTTCAGCCAGTGCCTGTAACCAGCGAATTTCTACTTTAACACGATGAAATATTAATCCGTATTCACTGAACCAGCGGCGCAAATCAGCAGTTTTACCTGCGTAACGACCATCAACCGGTGACAAAGCGGTAAGGGCAGAGAGTTCCATGCAAGATCCTGTATGAGGTTCAATTAAGGGGGCGCAGTATAGCGGAAATTTATCATTTGCGCATAAGCTCGGATGTTAAATTATCAGATGTTTCCAATCCCGGTTCATTTAGTGACACTGGATTTTGTGGCTGGAGAATTCTGTTATATTTAGTTCTGCCGCGATGATCAGGATAATATGTGTTGCTGGCAAAACGACAATTCTTCAGCAGTCCGGCAAACTTAGTGCTAAAGTTTAATCCAGCTGCACCGCTCCCCACAAAAAATGCATCATAAACGCGTTTATCTGTCATTTTGGCTGTTATTTGATCGCGTGTGTATCCTGTTCTTGTGGCTCACACTGTAGCATAATACACCGTCCGGGCAGTTTGCTCCGGGAACAGACTAATAAGGAGTGAAGCCCGGATGGGCGCTAACCAGACGGATCTTGAACTGGTACGCAAAGTACAGTCAGGAGAAAAAAAATCATTTGATGTCCTGGTGTTAAAATATCAGCATAAGGTCATCAATCTGATCATGCGCTATGTACATGATCACGATGCTGCGCAGGATGTCGCTCAGGAGGCTTTCATCAAGGCTTATCGCGGCCTGAAGAACTTCCGTGGGGACTCTGCTTTTTATACCTGGTTATACCGGATTGCAATTAATACAGCGAAAAATCATCTGGTTTCTCAGGGACGTAGGGCACCGGCGACAGATATTGATGCAGAAGAAGCGGAACAATATGGAGGTGAGTCTGCTCTAAAGGAGTACGGCACACCCGAGCGTGAAGTGTTAAAGGATGAAATTCAGGCAGCGATCAGTAATGCCATCGAGGCACTGCCTGATGATTTACGCACGGCGATAGTGCTGCGTGAACTCGAAGGAATGAGCTACGACGAAATAGCCGTGACAATGGATTGTCCGATAGGTACCGTACGCTCACGGATTTTCCGTGCGCGTGAAGCGATTGACAAGGTATTAAAGCCACTGGTCAGTTAATAAGACCGGGGCAGAGCTTTGGACTCAGGTGGAATTATGAACACGAGTAAAAACGAATTTCTCTCAGCATTTTTAGATGATGAGGCAGGTGAATTCGAACGTAGACGGTTATTGGATGAACTTAACCGGGATGATGAATTGGGGCAGACGCTAAGTCGCTATGCATTAGTGGGTGAAGTGATGCGTGGTAAACAAGCGAGTATGGCGGGTGATAAGCAACAGTTCTTGTCAGGCATCCATGCTGCTTTGGAAGATGAGCCTGAATACAGTGAAACCGTTGTGCAGTTTGCTGATGAATCAGTGGCTGCTAACGACAGACAATGGCGTAAAAGTGCAATGCCTTTTGCTATGGCTGCTTCGGTCGCTGTCGCGGCTATTGCAGGCGTGTTGTTGCTTCAATCAGGCGAGACGCCGGTTGTTGATAATGGCAATATAGCGGCAAATGAAACTCAGGCTGCTGTTAGCCGTCCGGTACAGCTGAGTAATGCGACTGAGCCAAAAGCTGTAGCTAAACCTGTCACCAGCAGTGACGCTGTCGGGACAGAAAGAACACTGAACCTTGCGGACTCATCCCGTATCCGCCAAAGTAACAAACATCTTGACTGGCAAACCCGCGATGCGTTGAAACAATATGTCACGCTGCATATGCAGCATCGGGCTAATAATGGCATTGTTCCTTCGATTCAGGCGGTTTCCTACTCAAAATGAACTCTCAAATTAAACGGACTCTGTTAGGGGCTGTATTAGCAGTACCTGTTCTGGGAGTGGCACCGGCTTTAGCCAACGAAGGTAGCGAATTGCTGAGAAGTATGCAGTCAGCTGTGCATTCATTAAGCTATCATGGCAAGCTGGTTTTCTCCAAGGGTGGTGAATTGTCTGAGTATCAGATTGAACATCAGCCAGGACAGGGAAGTAGTGCAGAGACAGTCATTAAGCTTGATAAGGATAATACAGCTTCCGGTCAGCAACAATTCTCTCTGATCAATTCCAATAGTCTGCGTTTACCGAATCAACAGGCTTATAGCATTGATATCGGTGGTGAAGCCAGGGTTGCCGGTCTGCCTTGCAAGGTGGTGGTAGTCAGGCCAAAAGATAAGATGCGTTATCTGCACCGTTACTGCATCAGTCCTGATTCCGGCATGTTACTGCGTTATTCGGTGATGAACCGTCAGCAGCAGTTACTGGAACAATTTATGTTTACCCAGCTTAGTGTTGGAGCCGGGGGACAGGCGCAGCAGAATTCTGAAGTGATTCAGAGGGCACCTGTCGCAGCAGATAACATGATGCCGGAAACCTGGGATTTTAGTGACCTGCCACGTGGTTTTGATGTGACTCAGGTTAGCCAGATCCCCGGTAAAGCCAACGCTCATCAGATAGTGCTTTCAGACGGCCTGACTTTTGTGTCAGTATTCATCGAACCGGGTGATGTCACCGGCGATACAAAAAAACACTTTCCGGCATCAGGTGCCACGAACATTCTGACCCACAAAACTGCCCAACACACGGTAACCATGGTAGGTGAAGTACCCAGAGAAACCCTGCAAGCTATTCAGAATGGCTTAAGGCATGTTGACCCATAATATTGATGATTAAAAAATAATCATCATGAGTAATAACAATAAATGGCGGGACGACAAAATGATTGAACAAACAGCAAAAGTAGTCAGCATTCAAAGAGGATATGCTTGGGTTTTACCGGCAAAAGCTGGTTATTGTGGTTCTTGTAAATCTGAAAAAAATTGTTCTTCAGATGGCTTGTTTGACTTTATGAAGCCAGCAGCAGAGAAGATGTATGTGGCTAATCCGCTACATGCTAAACCTGGTGATGAAGTCGTCATTGGCATGCAGGGTAATGCATTGCTGATGTATTCTGTGTTCGCGTATCTGCTGCCACTGTTGAGTATGATTGCCTTTGCTTTTCTTGGAAAAGAGTTATTTTCAGCATTAAATCTTCACGCAGATGCCGGTGCTGTACTGGCGGGCGTTTGTGGTTTGCTAAGTGGTTTGCGTCTGGCGTCCTGGTTGGCCAGCCATATAGCACGATCTGAAAATGCTAAACCGGTAATCCTGCGCCATAAAGAACAGATTATTCAACCGATTCTGCCTGCTGCCTGATTTTTTAAATCAATCATTTTGCCGTCACCGCCTGTGCATTTTTTGCCTTGGCGGTTGTCATTTCTGATGCAACAGCAAGTGGATTACACGGCCCCAAAAATCTTCGCCCGAATCAATCCTATCTCGTCGCGGGTTGCTGCCGCTTCTTCAAATTCGAGGTTCTTGGCATGATTCATCATTTTTTCTTCCAGTTTCTTTATTTTCTTAACAGCCTGATCCGGTGACATGGCTTTGTAGTTCGCGGCTTCTTCAGCCACTTCGGAAACTTCACGGCCACGGCGGGTTTTGTTTTTGCCACGGGCAGCATGAGCGTAAGCACCTTCCATAACATCAGCAATGCGTTTTTTGATCGACTGCGGGGTGATGTTGTGTGTTTGATTGAATTCAATCTGCTTCTGTCGCCGTCGCTGTGTTTCATCGATTGCGGCCTTCATCGAGCGGGTGATGGTATCGGCGTATAGAATTGCCTTGCCTTCCACATTACGTGCAGCGCGGCCTATTGTTTGAATGAGTGAGCGTTCGGAACGCAGAAAACCCTCTTTGTCCGCATCAAGGATGGCAACCAGTGAAACCTCAGGAATATCCAGCCCCTCCCGTAACAGGTTAATGCCTACCAGCACATCAAATTCACCTTTGCGTAGATCGCGAATGATTTCAACCCGTTCGACAGTGTCGATGTCAGAATGTAAGTAGCGGACTTTGACATTATGTTCCATCAGATAATCAGTCAGATCTTCCGCCATGCGTTTGGTTAGCGTTGTTACCAGCACGCGTTCATTTTTAGCAGCACGGTCATTAATTTCCGACATCACATCATCAACCTGCGACATCACCGGGCGGATTTCAACTTCGGGGTCAATCAGTCCGGTTGGCCGTACCACTTGCTCAGCAACATTATCTGAATGTTCCTGTTCATAGTTGCCCGGGGTGGCTGAAACATGAATTGCCTGAGTTATCATGGACTCAAATTCATCAAACTTGAGCGGGCGGTTATCCAGTGCTGAGGGCAGGCGGAAGCCATATTCAACCAGGGTGGTCTTGCGGGAACGGTCGCCTTTATACATGCCACCGAACTGGGGAACAGTAACATGCGACTCATCAATGAATATCAGGGCATTGTCAGGCAGGTAGTCAAACAAACAGGGGGGCGGTTGACCATCTGCCCGTCCGGACAGGTAACGTGAATAATTCTCAATGCCTGAGCAATAGCCGGTTTCCATGATCATTTCCATATCATAGACCGTCCGCTGTTCCAGTCTTTGTGCTTCAACCAGTTTGCCGTTGTCACGCATTTTATCCAGCTGGTCTTTGAGTTCGTCTTTGATGTGTTCAACGGCGCCCAATAGCACTTCACGCGGTGTGACGTAATGCGTTTTCGGATAAATAGTGAGGCTGGGAACACGGCGAAGAATTTCACCGGTTAGCGGGTCAAAGTAGCTGAGTTGTTCTATTTCATCATCGAATAGTTCAATGCGCACGGCTTCCTTGTCGGATTCCGCTGGGTGGATATCAATAACTTCACCACGCACCCGGAAAGTTGCCCGCTGTAAATCGAGGTCATTGCGTGTGTATTGCAGCTCTGCGAGGCGTCGCAGAATACTGCGCTGATTGATCTTATCGCCACGAGCCAGAATCAGCCGCATTTTCAGGTAATACTCAGGATCTCCCAGGCCATAGATGGCGGAAACTGTTGCTACGATAATGACATCAGGGCGTTCAAACAGATTCCTTGAAGCCAGCAGTCTCATCTGTTCGATGTGATCATTTACTGAGGCGTCTTTTTCAATAAATAGGTCGCGTGAAGGCACATAGGCTTCCGGCTGATAATAATCGTAATACGAAACGAAATATTCCACTGCGTTATTGGGGAAAAATTCCTTCATCTCACCATACAACTGTGCAGCCAGCGTTTTATTGTGTGCGAGAATAATTGCCGGGCGCTGGGTGTTCTGAATGACATTGGCGATGGTGAAGGTTTTGCCTGAGCCGGTTACCCCCAGCAACGTTTGGTGAAGCAAACCATCATTGAGGCCATTGACCAGCGATTGTATTGCAGTAGGTTGGTCACCCGCTGGTTGGTATTCTGTCTGAAGCTGGAAGGATTGTGTGCCTGCTGCGGCCATGGGGAAGCTCCGTCATTAGATAATCACATTCTATCGGTATCAGTGGGAGCGTTAAAGTTGACACACAAAATATCCGTAGCGGTGTTATATATCCCCTTATCTGTGCTGTTCCGTGGCGGAATCTCTGTTATCTTAGCGGAAAGAGCCGGTTTCGGTACAAACTGTTATCCAACATGAATGAAAGGCCAAAAAACAGTGACTATTCAACTAGCTGAGCGCATTGGACGCGTTAAACCCTCTCCTACACTGGCAGTTTCTGCACTTGCGGCAAAATTGCGGGCAGAGGGGCGCGATATTATTGGTTTAGGAACCGGAGAGCCGGATTTTCACACCCCGGAGCATATTCGTGTTGCTGCAATAAAAGCGATGGACGCCGGACAGACCGGTTACACCGCTGTTGATGGTACTACTGAGCTGAAACAGGCCATTATTTCTAAATTCAGTCGTGAAAATCAGCTGGATTACACCCCGGAACAAATTCTGGCTTCCTGTGGTGGAAAACAAAGCTTTTATAATCTTTGCCAGGCGCTGCTGCAGGCTGGTGATGAGGTGATCATACCGGCCCCATACTGGGTTTCTTATCCCGATATGGTTAAGTTGGCCGATGCTACACCTGTGATTGTGAATACCACTCAGGATGATCATTTTAAGTTAACGCCTGAGAAATTAGAGGCAGCAATCACCCCGCAGACCCGTTTGTTTGTGATTAATAGCCCGTCGAATCCAACCGGTGCAGCATATAGCGCTGATGAGTTGCGTCTGTTAGGTGCTGTCTTACGCAGGCACCCACAAATTATTATCGCCACCGATGATATGTATGAGCATATTATGTTTTCCGGGGCGGAGTTTGTGAATATTGTGAATGCCTGCCCCGATTTATTCGACCGTACAATTGTGCTGAATGGCGTCTCTAAAGCCTATGCGATGACTGGATGGCGGTTGGGTTATGCCGGTGGGCCTGCAGAGCTGATTGCGGCGATGAAAAAAATACAGTCGCAGAGTACTTCCAACCCCTGTTCGATTTCACAGGCTGCGGCGACGGAAGCATTAAATGGTGATCAATCCTGTATCCAGCCAATGCTGGAAGCGTATCAGGAGCGCCATGATTATGTGTATGCACGTCTGAATCAGATTGATGGTGTACGTTGTCTGCCAGCGGACGGTACTTTTTATAGCTTCCCTAATGTGGATGGCATGATCAGGCGGCTCGGACTGGAAAATGATACTGAGCTGGCCAGTCATTTGCTGGACAGCGTTGGTGTGGCGCTGGTGCCCGGTTCTGCTTTTGGTTTGGACGGGCACATCCGTTTATCTTTTGCCACCAGTATGCAGGTGTTGGAGCAGGCGCTGAATCGATTGGCTGCGGTTTAAGTTATAAATTAAACTGTCACTCAAATTCCATCGCACGGAATATCATGCCGATATTCCGTAGTGCCAATTCATCATAGGTATCCAGGTGTGACCAGGCTGAGGAATCAACCTGTTCATAAGCATCCTGCAATGTGCTGCCCTGGTCGATAATACCGCCAATTTGCGTACGCATATCGACCAGATAATCTTTGGTATATTGTGTGACTTCGGCAATATTCGTTGCTTCGCCATGGCCGGGGATAATGTACTCCGGTTCCAGCGCTACGAATGCTTCCCATGTTTCCAGCCAGGCTGCTGTATCTGTTTCCTCAAACACCGGTAACAGGCGTTGATGGAAAGCAAGGTCACCGGTAATTGCCAGTTTTTTCTCAGGTAGCCACATCATAATATCACCGGGACTATGTGCGGGGCCAAGCAAACGGGCTTCAATTTTCCAGTCACCGAGGCTGAGATCCATCCTGTCTTCTGCCAGAATAATGTCAGGCTTCACAATTTCGGTGCGATAGGCTTTGTCACGGTTGCGCCGCCGCATACGCTCAATGATTTCATGACCACGTTCTTCCACTTCATGCCAGGCGTCCTGATGGATGATGACTTTTGCCCCTTGTTCCTGCCAGTAATTGCTGCCAAGCATAGCGTGGCCTTGTCCATTCTCCAGCAGTACATATTTTACCGGTTGATCAGTGCGTTGTTTAATTTCATCATGCAGGGCTTTGGCGAGCAGGTAATTATCCCCGGCATTCATCACTACAACACCTTCACCCGTAATGATAAAAGACAGGTTGTTATTATGGCCGGAGTTATCGTACGTGCCCGGAGCGGTCGCACCGATTGCTGACCAAACACCGGGTATGACTTCAACCGGCTTGCTATATAGGAATGAATCCAGGGCTTTATCTGTGTATTCAACGGGTAAACCGGCATCTTTCCAGGCAAAAAAACCATCTGCATAGTTCTTTACATTGCGATAGCCCAGCTTCATCAGCGTATCTGCTGCAAAGGGGCTGCGTTGGTTCACTCCGCAGTAAACAACAATGGGTGTGTCCTTATCCGGAATCAGGCCGTCAACCTGAACTTCCAGCCAGCCCCGCATAATATTACGATGGCGGGGAGCATCAATATGGCCACCCAGCACCGTAATTTCCTGTGCTGAGCGAACGTCAATCAGTTGAGTTTCCGGGTGCTCAGCCAGCAAAGTTTGCAATTCTGTCGTATCAATATTGTTGATGCGCTGGTTGACCTGATCCAGTGCTGCTTTGGCATGTGCAGTCAGGGCAGGTATAAAACGTTCGTCAGGTTCTTCTGCACCTTGCTGCGTTGTTTCCTGTTGGCTATCTGTTGTGGCTTTTTCTTCTGCTGCCAGCCATGCCGGAAGCGTGAGGAGGGTGCTGAAAAGAAGCGCTGTAATTGTGGATGGCATAAATGCAGGCGCGAAAGTTTTCATGAGTTTTATAACCTCTGCTTCATTGGCTGGTGGACTTATAATCCGGAAGCTGTTGCTGCACTACTGACAAAGTAATATGAGCTGATTTAACAGCACTATATAACGCCGGAACAAGCCGTCAATGCCACTTTTTAGGTAGCGTCCTATCTTACCTATGCAGTTGGAGATAGCGAATAGCAGGTTTTTTGATAAACGGTGTGATTTTGCGCAGGTTTTGCTTTTTTAAAAAGCTAATGAGCGTAGACTAATGCGCCTTTAATTCCGAGCCTCTTGATGAGGATGCAAAGCCGCACCCGGCTAATTTAACGCGAGTTTAGCGCGCATGAATACACTGCTGCAGTTTTTATTTCCTTTTACTCTCTGGTTGCCGGGTATCACCCGTGAATCACTGAAAGCAGATGTGATGGCCGGTTTAACCGGTGCTGTCATTGTGTTGCCGCAGGGAGTGGCCTTTGCCACAATTGCTGGTTTGCCACCGCAATACGGGCTATATACAGCGATGGTGACGCCAATCATTGCAGCGTTGTTTGGTTCATCCTGGCATCTGATTTCCGGGCCAACCACTGCTATCTCGATTGTGATTTTTTCTACCGTGAGTTCCCATGGCTTTGCGCCGGAGTCACCGGAGTTTATCAGTACCGCGTTAACCATCACTTTTCTGGCAGGCGTTTATCAGCTGGCTTTTGCGTTGGCCCGGCTGGGCGTCCTGGTGAATTTCGTTTCACATACGGTAGTGATTGGCTTTACTGCGGGGGCAGCGATACTGATCGCAACCAGCCAGATCAAAAATATTCTTGGTGTTGAAATTCCGCGTGGCGAATCTTTTCTTCATACCTGGCTTGATATATTTCATCAGCTACCGGTAACTAATGTTTTTATTCTCACCGTGGCGCTGGTGACTCTGGCCAGTGCATTGCTTATAAAAAAATTCGCACCTCGCTTGCCTAATATGTTGTTTGCATTGATTGTGGGCAGTGGTTGTGCGGTCTTGCTTGGCGGCGAAGCAGTGAATATACAGTTTGTCGGTGAAATCCCGGCAACACTGCCACCTTTGTCAGCACCGGACTTTTCACTGGCAACACTCAAAATGCTCGCTCCGCAGGCCTTTGCGGTAGCTTTGCTAGGTTTGATAGAAGCGGTGTCAATTAGCAGGGCGATTGCCTCAAAATCTCATCAGCGTATTGACGGTAATCAGGAGTTCTTTGGTCAGGGCTTATCCAATATTGTTGGTAGCTTCTTTTCAAGCTACGCCGGCTCCGGTTCATTCACACGATCCGGAGTGAACTATTCTGCCGGGGCACGCACTCCATTGTCGGCAATCTTCGCTGCTGTGTTTCTGGCGCTGATTATCCTCCTGGTGGCGCCATTAACAGCTTATCTGCCGATTGCTGCTATGGGCGGGATCATTTTACTGGTAGCTTACAACCTGATTAATTTTGACCATATCCGTAAGATCATTGAAACCAGTCGTGCTGAAACCAGCGTGTTGCTGACTACGTTTTTCGCCACGCTCTTTCTGGAGCTGGAATTTGCGATTTATTTCGGTGTGCTGCTATCGCTGGTGATTTTTCTTGCCCGTACCTCTATCCCGGATATTGTGAGCCTGGCACCGGATCGTGACCCGGATAGTGGCAAGCGTACTTTGGTGAAAGAATGCTCTGCCAGCCATTTGCAGGAATGCCCACAGCTAAAAATTATTCGCATTGATATGTCCATTTACTTTGGATCGGCGAACCACATCCAAAGTTATTTGCACCGGGTGACGGAAAAAGAAGGCATAAAACATGTGTTGATTATCGGTACCGGAGTGAACTTTATTGATCTTAATGGTGCGGAAATGCTGGAGCAGGAGTCAGACCGTTTGCAGGAGAAGGGCGGCGGCTTGTACTTTGGCGAGCTAAAGCCAAAGGTGGAGAATTTTATTCATCGTGGTCACTTTGATGAGCATATTGGGGCGCAGTACTTCTTCGTGGAGAAGAAGGAAGCAATCAAGAAAATTGTCACTGTTGCGCTGGATCATCGGCAATGTCAGTCTTGCCCTCATCGTGTATTTGACGAGTGCCACCTGCCGCCGCTGTCCAGTGGTAAAATACCGGAACAGGTTGATAAATTTTAAGCAAGGTGAGATGAAATGAGCATCAGATTATTATTGGCTGGCGGAACGATTGATAAACATTACAATGCATCAAATGGTGATCTGGATTTTGCCGACAGTCATATTGAGGCAGCTTTATTACAGGGGCGCTGTACTGCTGAAGTAGTTGTGCAACAGGTTTTGCTGAAAGATAGCCTGGATATGACAGCTGAAGACCGGGAGGCACTTGAAGCTGCCTGTCGTGTTAATGCCGAACAACGTATTGTGATTACCCATGGCACCGATACCATGGTGGAAACCGCCGCTTTACTGGCTGCTGCAAATCTGGAAAAGACGGTCGTGCTTACTGGCGCGATGATTCCCTTTATCATGAAGGATTCAGATGGTTTATTTAATCTGGGGTGTGCGTTGACGGCTGTGCAATGCTTGCCTGCTGGTGTGTATATTGTTATTAATGGCGAGGTGTTTGAGGCCGGTAAGGTGCGAAAAAATTATGAAGATCTGAAGTTTGAGGCATTGGAAGATTAGAAAGCACTGAAAAAGCCTGAATTTGCCTATGTCTGGCTTTCGGGAAAGATAAGGCTAATAAAATACTTGCTGAAACACCGGATTGTATGCAACATGCGGAGCTTTCTAAACGCTACTCATAAGGAATAGTCCCGTGTCCGAAAGAACTATTATTGCTACCGAATCCGCTCCGGCGGCTATTGGCCCGTATTCGCAGGCTGTCCGTGTTGATAATACCGTGTATTGCTCCGGCCAGATCCCGTTAAACCCTGAAACGATGAAGGTTGAAACGCAGGATTTTGCTGAGCAGGCTGAACAGGTGTTTAGCAATCTGAAAGCGGTGGCTGAAGCGGCTGGTGGTTCCTGTAAAGATTTCGTGAAATTAAATATTTATTTGACTGATTTAAGTAATTTTGCCCTGGTGAATGACGCGATGAAGCGTTACTTCGATGAACCGTTTCCGGCGCGTGCTGCCATTGGCGTTGCTGCTTTGCCACTGGGGGTTCAGGTGGAAGTTGAAGGTACGATGGTTTTGGGAACTGAGTACTCTTTCTAAGCACCTTATCTCTGCAATCAGATCAAAGGGGACTTGCAATGGGGCGTCCGGCAAAAGCGCGTATTGATCTTGCTGCCATTCAGCATAATTACCAGTTGGCTAAACGGATCAGTGGTAGTAAAGCTGCTGCGATTATTAAGGCTAATGCCTATGGGCATGGTGCTGTTCGTGTGGCGCAAGCATTGCAGAATGAAGCAGATGCCTTTGGTGTTGCCTGTATAGAGGAAGCACTGGAGTTGCGTGAATCCGGTATTACGCCGCAAATCCTGTTGTTGGAAGGGGTTTTTACTCCGGATGAACTGGTACTTGCAGATCGCCTCAACATGGCAGTGGCGTTACACACTCCGGAGCAACTGCAATGGTTGTTAGCCGCACGTCTGCAAAACAAGCTGAATGTTTTTCTGAAGCTGGATACCGGCATGCATCGACTGGGTTTTTCACCTGAGCTTGCCCGTGAGATTTATGCTCAGCTTAAAGACTGTGCTCATGTAGGCAGCGTTACCCTGATGACGCATTTTTCACGTGCGGATGAGGTAAATGAGAATTTTACTGCAGTGCAGATTGATCGTTTTGTCGCTGCAGTAAAAGGAATTGAAGCCCAGTCAAGTCTGGCTAATTCTGCTGGTTTGCTAGCCTGGCCTGCTGCACACGGTGATTGGGTCAGACCAGGCATTATGCTGTATGGCGCTGACCCTCTGGATCAGGCCAATCAGTATTCTGCACAACTAAGACCGGCGATGAGTCTTGAGTCTGAACTGATTGCTGTGCGTGAACTTAGTGCCGGTGAGAGTATTGGCTATGGTGCCCGTTTTCGTTGTGAGGGGCAAACCCGTGTCGGCGTGGTGGCAATGGGGTACGCTGATGGCTATCCCCGTCATGCAAAAGATGGAACGCCGGTGCTGGTTAAGGGGCAGAGCAGCCGCATCATTGGCAGGGTATCCATGGATATGCTGACGGTAGATTTGAGCGACATACCTGATGCGGTGGTAGGTGACCCTGTGGAATTATGGGGTAAGCGTGTTGCAGCTAATGATGTGGCAGCAATGAGTGATACGATTGCTTACACGCTGTTTACCGGTGTTACCCGACGGGTTCCTTTAGTGTATTCATAAGTGTTTGCGCGAAATTTTACCCATTGTGAGTGGGTTTTATGAGAGCGGAGCGGGTTGTATTGACGGAGTTCTGTTTTAGTGTGCCTGAAATCTATTCAGGGTTATTTCTGTATGGATTTGCAGCATAGTTGACTAAACAGTCAATAATTTTTTTGTGATTTCTTAAGGGGCTATCAGGCCCTTTTTTGTTTTTTTTAAATTAACCTATTGTTTAAAGGTTACTTTTTTCGTGATTGTCTGCGTCGATGGCCAATAAAATAGGCCATCATAGCGCTTGACGATTACCCTCCGGCATGTTTGAATTTCATAGTCCAAGTTTGGGGGCTTTGCACGCATAAATTTTGGAGAGGGTGTAAGCGCTTACAAGCTTGATTTTTCAATTGGAGGACTACATGAAACTCAATCAAACTATTCTCGCGGTTGCTGGTGTTGCACTGGCTGGATCTCTACAGGCGGCTACCTTAGATGATGTTAAAGCCAAAGGTCACGTACAGTGTGGTGTGAGCCAGGGCTTACCAGGCTTTTCTAACCAGGATGACTCCGGTAAATGGACTGGTCTTGACGTTGATTTATGTCGTGGTATTGCGGCAGCAGTTTTTGGTGATGCAGAAAAAGTTAAATTTAGCCCCCTATCGGCTAAAGAGCGTTTTACTGCATTAAGTTCCGGTGAAGTTGACGTATTATCGCGCAACACTACCTGGACTATGACACGTGATACGCAGTTAGGTCTGAACTTCGCTGGTGTTAACTACTACGATGGTCAGGGCATGATGGTTCCGTCTAAATTAGGCGTTAAATCTGCTAAGGAACTGGATGGCGCTAATATCTGTACTAATACAGGTACCACTACTGAATTGAACATCACTGACTATTTCCGTGCCAATAACATGAAGTTTGAGCTGGTTGCGTTTGAAAAAGCAGATGAAGTTGTTCAGGCGTATAACGCTGGTCGTTGTGACGTATACACCACTGACCGTTCTGGTCTGGCTGCACAGCGTCTGAAGTTAGATGATCCTGCTGCACACACTGTACTTCCTGAAATTATCTCTAAAGAGCCGTTAGGGCCGGTTGTTCGTCAGGGTGATGATCAATGGTTCAACATTGTGAAGTGGGTACACAACGCAATGGTTAACGCTGAAGAAATGGGTATTGATTCAGGTAATGTTGCCAAAATGGCTGAGTCTGACAACCCTGGAATTAAGCGTCTGCTGGGTACTGAAGGTGAGTTCGGTGCAAAACTGGGTCTGCCAGCTGACTGGGCAATGCAAATCATCAAGCAGGTTGGTAACTACGGCGAGAGCTATGAAGCCAACGTTGGCCCTGAAACACCACTGAAACTTCAGCGCGGCGTTAATGCGCTGTGGAAGAGTGGTGGTCTGATGTATGCTCCACCGGTACGCTAATACAGCACTGGTTTAGTATGATCTGATCTTGTTACCGGTTATCCGGTAACTTCAAAGAGGTCACTTTATGTGGCCTCTTTGTTTATCTTTTGATTCTGACTGTGGGTAGGGCGCATGGCCAGCAATAGTAATTTTCTTTATAAACTGATTTATAACCAGAAGTATCGCAGTGGTTTATTTCAGGTATTGGTGGCACTGGCACTAGTCGCTTTTGTCGTATGGGTCGCCACAAACACGGCTGCTAACCTGCAACAGCAGGAAAAAAAGGTCGGCTTTGACTTTCTCGGTGAAACTGCCGGCTTCCAGATTCTGGATTCTCTTGGTACCAGCGTAACCAATTATACGCCTGGTGTTTCTACCTACTGGGACGTATTCGTTACCGGGGTAGTGAATACTCTCATCATTGCTTTACTCGGTGTAATTGCAGCGACTGTTATCGGTTTCATTATGGGAGTGATGCGGCTTTCTAAAAATATCGTCTTGCAAAGCTTTGCTACGGTATATGTCGAAGTGCTGCGCAATGTTCCTTTGCTTCTGCAGCTTTTTTTCTGGTATTTCTTTGTATTGCGCTCCATGCCTGATGCGCGTTCAAAGATTGATCTGGTTGGCGAAAAAATAGGGATTAATATCACTGGTTTATATGCGCCAGCCCCGATGCCTCAAGATGGTTTTAATGCGGTTTGGATCGCATTTTTCGGTGCTATCGTACTCGCCATACTCTTTTCTAATTTCGCCAAAAAATTACAGGCTAATACAGGTAAGCAGTTACCTGTGTTCTGGACTCAGGTCGCTTTGATTCTTGGCCTGCCTTTTCTGGTTTATCTCATCAATGGCAGCCCACTGGAGTGGGAGATGCCGACCTTTAAAGAAGATGGCCCCATTTTTAAGCGTGGATTTGGCGATGAGGGAATGGTCATCAAGCCTGAGATGATGGCGGTCTGGCTAGCCCTGTCTCTTTATACCGCTGCATTTATTGCTGAGATTGTACGGGCCGGAATACTGTCTGTTCATAAAGGGCAGTCTGAAGCCAGTGCCGCTTTGGGATTAAAACCCAATGTTGCGTTACGCCTGGTTATCATTCCACAGGCTATGCGTGTCATTGTTCCACCACTGACATCGCAATATCTCAACCTGACCAAAAACTCTTCATTAGCTGTGGCGATTGCTTATCCTGATGTGGTATCGGTATTTGCCGGTACAGCGCTGAATCAGGTGGGTCAGGAACTGGAGATGGTCTTTATGATGATGCTGGTTTATCTGGTGATATCGCTGGGGACGTCGCTGTTTATGAACTGGTTTAACTCTCGAATTAAATTGGTGGAGCGCTAGACATGAGTACTAAATCTTACGCTTACCTGCGGACAGAAGAAGCACCTACTTTACCGGCCCCGGCTTCTGAAAGCGGGGTGATGGGGTGGCTATGGCACAATATGTTTGCTTCCATGGCACAGTTCAATTCGTTTGGTAATGCCATCCGGTCTTTGTTGATGATTGGTCTTACGTTCCTGTTGATGTATTCAGGCGTGGGCATCATTATTGGCTTGGTTGACTTTTCGTTTATTTCAGCGATCTGGAATGATCCTGAGGGGATTAAACGCTTAGTCTGTGCCAATGAAAATCAGGGTGGAACAGCTACCGGCACTGTCGGAGCCTGCTGGCCTTATATTGCAGCCAAAAGTAAACTGATTGTATACGGAGCATTTCCCGGAGAGGAGTTGTGGCGGGTCAATCTGGTATTCGTTATGCTCGCTGTGGGTATTGCCTGGCTGATTATTGAGAAGGCGCCTTTCCGCAAAATAGTTGGCATTTTTATGCTTACTATTTTCCCGGTTATTACCCTGATCCTTTTGACTGGCGGTCATTTTGAAATTGAGACTTCAACGTTCATTATGTTGGCAGTTCTCAGTGTCGGAGGCATCGTTTTATCTTATTTCGGCAGACAGGGGAAAATTGGCCCGGTTTTTGAAGCTTTTGCCGATATGTTTGCTCTGATCGGTTATACCAGTGCCTGGTTATTTGTTGCTGCTATATTCTGCGCAGTCGATTTTGGTTTAACTCATGTCGAGACCTCTCTCTGGGGTGGACTTCTGGTTACGCTGGTGGTTGCTTTAACCGGTATTGCGGCTTCTCTGCCACTGGGTATTATGTTTGCCCTGGGAAGGCGTTCTCAGATGCCATTGATCCGTTATCTGTCGATCGGTTTCATTGAATTCTGGCGTGGTGTTCCCCTGATTACCGTGCTGTTTATGTCCTCGGTCATGCTGCCGTTTTTCCTGCCCGGTACAGAATATGCTGTGGATGCAGCCGGAAAAACATTGCTGGATGATGCGGGAAATCCCGTAATTATTTCTGAAGGCTGGGAATTCGATAAGCTGTTACGTGCTCTCATCGGCGTGGCGCTGTTTTCTGCTGCTTATATGGCAGAGGTGATCCGTGGTGGATTGCAGGCTATTCCTAAAGGGCAGTTTGAAGGAGCAATGGCGCTTGGTCTGCAATATGGACAAATGACACGTCTGATTGTTTTACCGCAGGCATTAAAGATCGTTATCCCGGGAATTGTGAACACCTTTATTGGTTTGTTTAAAGACACGACGCTGGTGTTGATTATCGGGATATTTGATTTGCTGGGCATGATCCAGTCCACCTTTACGGATTCCTCCTGGTCGACACCCACAACAACGTCTACGGGCTACTTGGTTTGTGCGGCAATTTTCTGGGTGTTCTGTTTTGGCATGTCACGTTATTCGGTCTATCTTGAGCGCAAGCTCGATACTGGCCACAGATCTTAAGGAGTAATATAGATGAGTGCACAAGCTCAATCTCAAAATATGGTGATCTCGGATGAGACTGTGATCCGCATCGAGGGAATGAACAAATGGTATGGTCAGTTCCATGTGCTGCGTGATATTAATCTGGAAGTGTCCAAAGGTGAGCGGATAGTCGTCTGTGGGCCATCAGGTTCAGGGAAATCCACCCTGATCCGTTGTATCAATCGTTTGGAAGAACATCAGAAAGGTTTGATTGAGGTGAATGGTGTTGAACTCACCAATGACCTGAAGAATATTGATTCCATTCGGCGTGATGTCGGTATGGTGTTTCAGCACTTCAATCTTTTTCCGCATCTGACAGTGATGGAAAACTGTACTTTGGCTCCGATCTGGGTGAAAAAAACACCTAAGAAAGAAGCTGAAAAAACGGCGATGAAATATCTGGAACGGGTAAAAATTCCTGAACAGGCGCACAAATATCCGGGACAGCTGTCCGGCGGTCAGCAACAGCGTGTAGCTATTGCCCGTGCATTGTGTATGTCACCTGAAATCATGCTGTTTGATGAGCCAACCTCGGCACTTGATCCGGAAATGATCAAGGAGGTGCTGGATGTAATGATTGAACTGGCACACGAAGGCATGACGATGATCTGTGTAACCCATGAGATGGGTTTTGCTAAGGAAGTGGCAAACCGGGTGATCTTTATGGATGCTGGTCAGATTATTGAGCAGAATGAGCCAAATGAATTCTTTGGGAATCCACAAAGCGACCGGACTAAGTTGTTCCTGAGCCAGATTTTAGGTCACTAATCAGCTAATTTTAACCCTTCCTCTTTATTGGGGAAGGGTTCCGGGTAATTTTCCCGTCTTTTGTAAAGCACTTCTAACTCCCCCCTCGCTTGTCAGTAATAACCTCCCAGCATTTTTCCTGAGATACAGTAATATGCACGAATCATGTGTAAAATCTGTTAATCAAACTGAATAGCTTCTACTTAGCTGAAATAGCTGATGGAAGTGTTTTAACAGATAAGGGGAATACACTTGGCTTTACCAGATTTGCTGAAAGGGCGTTTATCAGTTCCGGTAGTGGGTGCACCACTATTTATTATTTCTAATCCAAAACTGGTGATTGCTCAGTGCAAAGCTGGAGTTGTTGGTTCATTTCCTGCTTTGAATGCCCGGCCGCTTGCACAGCTGGATGAATGGCTGGCGGAAATTACGGAGACGCTGGAGTCTTACAATGCAGCAAACCCTGAACAACCAGCTGCCCCATTTGCAGTAAACCAAATTGTGCATAAATCCAATGAGCGTCTGATGGCTGATCTGGAATTATGTGTGAAATACAAGGTGCCAATGGTGATTACTTCACTGGGAGCGGTGCCAGAGGTTAATCAGGCTGTTCAGTCTTATGGTGGAATTACTTTCCACGATATTACGAATCAGAAACATGCTCACTCCGCTATAAATAAAGGGGCTAATGGTTTAATTGCGGTTGCTGCCGGAGCAGGTGGTCATGCCGGCAAACTCTCGCCATTTGCACTCACGCAGGAAATTCGGCAGTGGTTTGACGGGCCATTACTATTATCCGGTTCGATTGCAAATGGCGGGGCGATACTGGCGGCTCAGGCGATGGGGGCAGATGCTGCTTATATTGGTTCCCCGTTTATTGCTACTAATGAGGCACGTGCATCGGAAGAGTATAAGCAGTGCATTGTGGCAAATGGTGCAGAAGACATTGTTTATTCGAATTATTTTACCGGTATTCATGGTAATTATCTAAAGCCATCCATTAGTGCCGCAGGCATGGATCCGGATAACTTGCCGGAAGCCGATCCGACCAAAATGGATTTTTCTTCGGCGCGGGAAAGTAAAAAGAAAGCCTGGAAAGATATCTGGGGCTGTGGCCAGGGTATTGGCGCGATTGAACAAATCGGCCCGGCCGGAGATTTGATTGCACGATTCAAACGGGAATATGAAGCAGCTAAAGCCGGGTTGTGCTGATGCTTATTGTGTCTGCTGATCAGAAGTGCAATTTCCTCAAAACTATGGAGTAAAGAACAATGTGGCAAGCCAGTCAGAACCGTTATGACACTATGACCTATCAACGCTGTGGCCGCTCCGGTTTACAGCTTCCGGCTATTTCTTTGGGGTTATGGCACAACTTCGGCGATGATGTCGCTCATGGGGCTAAACAGGCGATATGCCGTCGCGCTTTCGATCTCGGCATTACTCACTTTGATCTGGCCAATAATTATGGCCCGCCTCCGGGGTCAGCTGAACTTGCTTTTGGACAAATTCTGAAACAGGATTTCGCTGCTTATCGAGATGAACTCATTATTTCTTCTAAAGCCGGTTACCACATGTGGCCGGGGCCGTATGGTGAATTTGGCAGCCGCAAATACCTGATTGCCAGTTGTGACCAGAGTCTGAAACGTATGGGGTTGGATTATGTCGATATTTTCTATTCACATCGCTTTGATCCGGATACACCGTTAGAAGAAACCATGCTGGCACTCGATCATATCGTTCGTTCCGGACGAGCGTTGTATGCAGGAATTTCATCTTATAATTCGCAGCGCACCCGTGAGGCTGTAGCGATTTTGAATGAACTGGGTACGCCATGTTTGATTCACCAACCCAGTTATTCCATGTTGAATCGTTGGGTGGAAGACGATGGTTTGCTGGATACACTGGAGGATTTGGGCGTCGGTTCAATTGTGTTCTCTCCGCTGGCACAGGGCATGTTAACCACGAAGTATCTGAATGGTGTGCCGGACAGCAGTCGTGCTGCCAAAGAAAAGTCACTGAATCCGGATTTTTTGTCAGCAGAAAATCTGGCGAATATCCGGGCATTGAATGACATTGCAGCTAGCCGTGAACAAACATTGGCACAAATGGCAATTGCCTGGGTGTTGCGTGATTCCAGGGTGACCACCGCACTGATTGGGGCCAGCTCAGTTGAACAGGTTGATGATTGTGTCGGGGCACTGGCAAAGCGTGCTTTTAGCACTGAGGAGTTGGCGGAAATCGATCGTTATGCGCTGGAAGCCGGAATCAATCTTTGGGCAGCTTCTTCATCGGGCTAAACGGATTGTCGGAAATCTGCGTGTGCTGATTTCTGGTGTTGTAATATAGCGACATCTGGCCTGGGATTAAAAAAATAATAATCGTTTCCTATGAAGGTATACTTCGCGGACTACTTTGAGCGGTCAATTAAACGCCTGATTATGGCAAGTTTTGTACTTGTACTGCTTCTACCGATTGGTTTCTTTGTTTACAGCCTGTTCCAAAACTCATGGCAACAGGTTGAAAAACGCATGGTCGAAAAACACCATTTGATTTCTGAAGCGCTAATCAAGCCATTCTCGCTTTTCTTTTCTACCCGTCAGGAAGCACTGCATGCTCTGGGGCAGGAGTTGCGGAGCCTTGACTCAATACAAAGGCTGAATGGTGGTTCTAAACCATTCCAGCCGGAAAATAAAAAGCTCAGGGTTTATCGTTTATTAGATAGGTACCTGAACTCCTTCGGAAATTTTGTGGCGTTATCCTATGTCAGTCACCCCGAAGGGACGGTAGAGTATATTACTAAATTTGGTTCCCGGGATCATGAATGGCAAAGACCTGACTATTCAGGATTAAAGTTGTCAGCATTGCCGGTTTTAGATGGAAGCGAGGGTGGCAGGGATTATCTGTCCCCAATGTTCAGTAGTTTGTTGGCCAACAAGCCGGTAATCCTGATGAAACACCACATTGTTGATCAGAATAAAAAGAACACAGGGGTTATCTACGCTGAGGTTTCTCTGGAACAGATCAGTTCCATGTGTTCACTGATCAAATTTGGTGTGAAAGGCCATTGTGCAGTCGTTGATAGTGCCGGGCAACTGGCGTCTCATCCAAATAAGAAGTGGGTTCAGTCAATAAAAGATCTGTCTAAGGTAAGTATTGTAAAAAAGATGTTGGCGGGAGAGTCCGGAATCTCAGAATTCTATTCTCCTGTGTTAAAGAAAGATATGGTCGCCGGATTCAGTACGATACCTACGCTGGGCTGGGGGATTATGATTGTCCAGCCAAAAGCAGAATTGACCCAAATGCTTGATGATGCCCGTTCACAAACCATGGTGTGGTTGTTGATTGGGGTGTTCATCGCTTTAATCACTGCCGCGCTGCTAACCAGAAAAATTACTCAGCCAATAAATTTGCTTACCCGGCTTACACATAAGTCCGACGGAAATTATGTCACGGCCAACCTTGGTGAGGCACCGCCCAATACGCCCGGCGAAATAATGCAATTATGGGATTCATTCTCACATTTGTTATCCGGTTTGCAACATTCTCATACAGAAGTTCAGCGTTTGAATGCTTCTCTTAAAAGAGATATCGAACTGGCTACTGCAGAGTTGCGTGAAAAAAACCGGCAACTCTATGAACAGAGTACTCAGGATTATCTGACATCGTTATCAAACCGGCGCTATTTTACCGAATATTTAAGTGGTGTCTTGCAGCAGGAGATCGGTGAGTATATTGGCATCATCATGATTGATGTTGATAAATTTAAACACCTCAATGATTGTTATGGTCATGAGGCGGGTGACCAGGCTCTGAAGCATTTATCTGCTATTTTGCAACGCTCCATACGACCCGGTGATCTGGCTGCACGCCTGGGTGGCGATGAATTTATTGTGTATATTCATCAGGCAAGTAAGGCTGTTCTGGCGGAGTGTGCGCAAAATATTTGCCGTTGTGCAGAACAGGAACCACTTGAAATGGAAGGTGAGCAACTGCCATTTACGCTCTCCATTGGCACAGTGAGGCAATATAATACCGGCGGATTGTCTACCAAGGAGCTACTACGCTTTGCTGATCAGGCTATGTATGAGGCGAAATCTGCCGGGCGGAATCAGGTTGCTACTTACCGCTGTAAGCTTTCAGCTCATGAAAAAACAGGGGCGGCTACCTATTAGTCTGGTCTCTGGGTTCTGCTACATTCCACCAGGTCTTAATTTCCGTTAAAACCCTTTGCAGAGGTATTCATTGAGACTCAGCAACAGGTTATCATGCGTTCAGTTCAGCACAGGAGAACAGCATGAAATCACATACTCAGGTTGCCGTCATTGGCGGTGGTGTCGTCGGGGCCAGCGTACTTTATCACCTCACTAAACTTGGCTGGACTGATGTGGTGCTGATTGAGCGCTCTGAACTGACTTCCGGTTCTACCTGGCATGCAGCCGGTGGTTTCCATACCCTTAATGCCGATACTAATATGGCCGCACTCCAGGGTTATACCATTGAACTTTATAAAGAGCTGGAAGAAGTCTCCGGCCAGTCCTGTGGCTTACATCATGTTGGTGGTGTCACGCTGGCGACTACACCTGAGCGTATGGACTATTTGAAAGCTGAACGTGCTAAACATCAGTACATGGGGCTGAACACTGAAATTGTTGGCCCGGAAGAAATTCGTAAACTTTCCCCAATCACTAATACTGACGGTGTTATTGGTGCTTTATACGACCCGCTGGATGGTCACCTGGATCCTTATGGCACTACGCATGCCTACGCTAATGCGGCGAAGATGAAAGGGGCGGAAATTTACTTGTATACCCATGTTGAAGGCTTGCAGCAGCGTCCTGATAGCAGTTGGGAAGTACAAACAGATAAAGGCACTATCGTTGCTGAGCATGTGGTCAATGCCGCCGGATTATGGGCGCGTGAAGTAGGGCATATGGTTGGTGTGAATCTGCCACTGCACCCGATGGAACATCAGTATCTGATTACGGATGAAATTGCGGAAGTATATAACCGCGATACTGAACTGCCACACGTAATGGATCCGGCCGGGGAAAGTTATTTGCGGCAGGAAGGGCGGGGGTTGTGCATTGGTTTTTATGAGCAGGCCTGTGAACCATGGGCGGTGGACGGTACTTCCTGGAGTTTTGGCCATGAGTTGCTGAATGACAAGCTGGAGAAAATTGGTGATTCGCTGGATATTGCGTACGAGCGTTTTCCGGTGTTGGCTGAGGCCGGAGTGAAACGAGTCATTAACGGCCCGTTTACCTTTGCACCGGATGGTAACCCTCTGGTGGGGCCGGTTCCGGGCTTACGTAACTTCTGGTCTGCCTGTGCGGTGATGGCCGGTTTTAGTCAGGGTGGTGGTGTGGGCCTGACATTGGCGGAATGGATGATTGAGGGTGAGCCGTCGCGTGATGTCATGGCGATGGACGTTGCACGCTTTGGTAATTTTTGTACGCGTTCTTACACACGTAATAAGGTCATTGAGAATTACCAGAAACGTTTTTCAGTATCCTATCCAAACGAGGAACTCCCGGCCGGACGTCCGTTACACACTACGCCAATGTATGGTGTCTGGCAGCAGCAACGCGCTGTTTTCGGGCAGGGATTTGGACTTGAGCACGTGAATTACTTTGCGCCGGAAGGTGAGCCGTTGTTTGAAACACCCAGTTTCCACCGTTCTAATGCGTTTGAAGCGGTCGCTGCAGAATGCCGTGCGGTACGCGAAGCGGTGGGGATTAATGAGATTCATAACTTTGGTAAGTTTGAGGTCACCGGCGAAGGCGCTACCGATTGGCTTGATGTGATTATGGCCGGCCGCATACCTAAGGTTGGGCGTCTTACCCTGACACCCATGTTAAGCCCCCGGGGTAAAATTATTGGTGACTTCACGATTTCGCGTCTGGCGGAGAATCATTATCAGCTGACATCATCCTATGGTGCACAGGCTTATCACCAACGCTGGTTTGAACAGCATTTGCCTGAGTCTGGTGTTGAGCTGCGTAATATTTCACTACAGCGTATTGGCTTACAGATTGCCGGGCCTAAAGCGCGTGATGTACTGGCTAAAGTAACAAATATTGACCTGTCGACTGCGGCGTTTCCATTTTTGGGCGTGCGCAAGGGTGAAGTGGGGTTGTGTGACGCCATTGTGCAGCGCGTTAGTTATACCGGTGGGCTTGGTTATGAAATTTACGTAGACAATAGCCAGCAGGTCTCACTCTATAAGGCATTAGCTGAGGCTGGTGAAGCATTTGGTATGAAGCCATTTGGCATGCGGGCAATGATGAGTTTGCGGCTTGAAAAGGGGTTTGGTTCCTGGTTGCGCGAGTTTAAGCCGGATTACCTGCCGATGGAGACCGGGCTGGATCGGTTTGTGGCTTATGACAAAACAGCTGACTTTATCGGTAAAGCGGCTGCTCTGGAAGAACGTAATACCGGGGCTATACGTAAATTAGCCACGTTTGTGGTCGACGCAGATACAGCCGATGTTAATGCAGACGAACCGATCTGGAAGGCGGGTGAGATTGTGGGGTTTGTTACTTCCGGTGGTTATGCGCACTGGTCGCAGAAGTCGGTGGCGATTGGTTTTATGCCGGTTGAGATGATTGCCGAAGGTGCTGAGGTAGAGATTGAAATTTTGGGTGAAAAGCGGGCGGCACAAGTTATCACGCAACCATTGTATGATGCGGATGCCTCGTTATTACGTAGCTGATACTGAATTTTTGTTCTCCGGTTCAGCTGTTTTGACTGAGCCGGAGCGCCATAAGCGGTGAGTAAGTTTTTATTTATTGCTCATTGTTCACGCGTTCGCTACCAATGGTAGCAACCAGTGCCTGAATCAGGCTCAATACCAGCAAAACTTTTGACGGATGCCCGTCGCTGAAGTCTCCGTATTGTGTTGGGTGATCAATAAACGGGTTGGTATTACTGTTGCTCCATGGATTGCTGAGTGCGTTGAATGTGCTGCCGTAGTGTTCCGCAAAACGGTTGTTTTCCAGACCGTTGCCTGATGAAATCATGGTGTTTTCCCTCATGTCCTGACTCCATGATTATGGTTAGTTCGCACACAATATAGTCTGTTGATTTTCTCCAGTGGTAGGGTTTTTTCTGTAAACGGTTGAACCGGTTTTTATCGGAAAGGGTTTTCCATATCTGGGTCCATCTCATGGTGGAACTGGCGGAGTGTGTTGTCGATATCTGTGTTGTCGTCTATCTCTGCAATATGGAACAGTGCTTCACCTTCATGCACCAGGGGAAGCGTGGAGCGTCCGATCATAATGCCTGAAGAGGGGGAGCGAATGACTTCTTCTGTTGTGCCAAACGGGTCGGCGACATAGCCGAGAATATCGTCTTCATTAATCTTTTTGCCCATAGACTGCACGGTGCGCAGGATGCCGCTTTGGGGGGCCCGAACCCATTTACTGCTATTGCTGATAACAGACTGATAAGGTGCTTTACGTTGTTTGCCGGGGGGAAGCATACTGAGATGGCGGAGTACTGAAATCACGCCGCGAACGCCAGCCCGGATGGGGATTTCATCAAATCGTAGGGCTTCCCCGGCCTCATAGAGCATAATAGCGGTTCCCTGCTCACCTGCTTCCGCACGTAGTGAGCCATCCCGCAATGATGAGTTCACTACTACCGGGCTGTTAAAGGCACAGGCAATGTCTTTAAGGTCAGGATTATTACTGAGGTCAGCGCGGATTTGTGGAAGGTTAGTGCGTCCGGAGGCTGCCGTGTGCAGGTCAATACCATAATCGCAGCGTGAAACGATTTCTTCCATAAACAAATGGGCAATGCGCCCGGCGAGTGAGCCACGTTCGAAACCCGGGAAGGAACGATTAAGGTCACGGCGATCAGGTAAATAACGGGATTTGGTAACAAAAGCAAAGACATTAACGACAGGTACCGCAATGAGTGTACCGCGTAAATTATTCAGTGATTTGGTATGTAACAGGCGGCGGATAATTTCCACGCCATTAATTTCATCACCATGCAAGGCTGCACAGACAAAAATGGCTGGCCCCGGTTTTTTGCCATGAATCACATGAACCGGCATTGCCATATGAGCATGAGTATAAAGATGTGGCAGTGGCAGATCGATATATTTGCGTTCGCCCGGTAGGATGGTGGTTCCACCAATGGTTATTGCGCCCTGTTTCATTACCCGTTTTCCCCTGTTTGACACTTTCGCCACTCTTTTACCATATTTGAAGGAAAAAGTTTGTGCTGATTATTATACGCAGCAAGACGGTGTGTTAGTGGAAGGAAGCATTTGGTGTGTTATTTGGTCAACCTTTGCCAATCGTTGCTGTTTTACCCGGTTTAGCTTTGTCTTCAATAAATTTGATGATCATGCCTGCGACATCTTTATTACTGGCCCGCTCAATCCCTTCCAGACCGGGCGAGGAGTTCACTTCCATAACAACAGGGCCATGATTCGAACGTAGCAAATCAACACCTGCCAGGTTCAAGCCCATAATTTTAGCAGCGCGTACAGCCGTTGAGCGCTCTTCAGGCGTGATGCGTATCAGGTGTGCTGAGCCGCCCCGATGCAGGTTAGACCGGAATTCGCCCGGTGCTCCCTGACGTTTCATCGCTGCGACCACTTTGCCACCAACAACCAGGCAGCGAATATCAGAGCCACCCGCTTCCTTAATAAATTCCTGTACCAGGATGTCAGCTTTTAATCCCATAAAGCCTTCGATAACACTTTCGGCAGCTTTTTGTGTTTCTGCCAGGACAACACCAATACCCTGTGTTCCTTCCAGCAGCTTGACGACAACCGGGGCGCCGCCGACCAGTTTAATGACTTCTTTAACATCATCCGGTTTATTGGCAAAGCCGGTGACCGGTAAACCAATACCACGACGTGATAATAACTGGAGTGAGCGTAATTTATCGCGGGAGCGGGTCAGAGCAACGGACTCATTTAAGGGGTAAACACCCATCATCTCAAACTGCCGTAAGACCGC
The DNA here is from genome assembly GCA_049614265.1 of Thiolinea sp. Lineage (GTDB taxonomy): Bacteria > Pseudomonadota > Gammaproteobacteria > Thiotrichales > Thiotrichaceae > Thiolinea. The sequence goes on along the minus strand of JBMZDK010000001.1, from coordinate 8,816 downwards.
AGCACCATAAAATGTCACCGAAGCACCAATGCGGGGAATAACCGCATCAAATCCCTGAAGAGGTTCGCCACGGTAATAAACCATTGGGTTGTGGGAAGCAATATTCATGTAACAACGCAGAATATCGATCACCTTAACGGTATGGCCACGTTCTTCAGCAGCTTCAATCAGGCGACGGGTTGAATAAAGCTTGCGGTTCCGTGACAGAATGGCGATTTTCATGGTGGTCTCTTGTCTGTTACTGTTGTTGTTCGTGCAGATTAAGCTGCACATTTGATGATAAGCAGTGTGGGAAAAGTTCCCGGATGTTTAATGTTGCCAGCCCGTGGAACAAAGGGCATAAAATTCCTGAAGACTATTGCGCACGTACTTCGTAATTATAGCTTTTTACGGCGTGATGTCAGGAAAGATTTACCGGGATCAACCAGCATTCTGCCACGCATTGCATGCCGTCCCAGCAGCATGCGAAATTTCATTTTATTACGGTCAGTCAGAGTCAGTTCGATTGGCCATTCCTGATTGCCCATTTTCAATAATGTCTCAATGACATAGCGTTGTTCTTTGTGGCCACCGGAATCAGTAATAATGCGGATATCTTTCAGGGGCGCCTGACAAGATAACGTTGGCCCCCGGGCATACTGTACTGGTTGCGTGTCAAAGCTAACCCAGTCTTCACTGTCATGACTATAGCGTTGTATGTTGAAGGCATGTAAGGCAGATGTACGGGCGCCTGTATCAATTTTAGCCTTAATTTTGGGTAAGCCCAGTTCCGGGAACGTAATCCACTCACGCCATCCTGTCATTAATGGATCCATATATGCCTCTCAGTATTATGCTACAGGGTGGATATGTAAATCACGCTGAGGATACGGTATTTTTATGCCGTTTTCATGGAATTTGTCCCAGACTTCGAGTAGTACCTGGCTTTTGACATTTGAGCAGCCATTCATGGGATCGCGTATCCAGAACCGTAACTCCAGATTAACAGCGCTGTCACCAAAGTCTTTAAGCAGGCAAACTGGTTTGGGATATTTCAGTACCCGCTGTGTAACACTGGCAGCCTCTATACATAAAGCGATAGCAGCATGAACATCGGAATCATAGTGGACTCCTATCGGGCATTTCAAACGTACATTTTCATCCGAGTGTGACCAGTTCTCTACGCGGTGATTAATAAGTACATCGTTGGGGATCAGGTGTTCGGTGCCATCGCGGGTAACAATAGAAATATAACGGGCACTGAGTTTGTTTACCTTGCCATAACGTCCTTCCGAAACAATGGTGTCACCCGGCTTGATCGAATTGTCAGAGAGCAAAATAATCCCGGCAATGAGGTTGGAGAAGACTTTTTGTAAACCCAGACCAATACCAACAGCCATTGCTCCACCAAAAACAGCAAAGGCGGTTAAATCGATGCCGACAGCATATAAACCGATCAGAAAGGCGATAGCTAATAAGCTAAAGCGGAAAATTTTACTAAGTAATGCCTGGGCTGAAAGGCTCAGACCTAATTTATTTTTAAGTGAGCGATCAATGATTTCAGATAATGAAAGCGCGGCCCAGACAAAAGCAGCAACTGAGAGGCTGGAAACAATAATATCGTATACCGTCAGACCTCCGGGGGCAGAATCGAGTTTAATGTTATCCAGCCAGCTTATCGTCAGGGGGAGATAATCCAGTAAACTCAGTGCGGCTACGGTCCATATAATCGTAGAAACGGTTCGGCTAATTGTTGGATTGCTGATAAAAGTTGAGCCCATCCTGATAAGTAGCCAGGCAACAGCGAGATAGCTGGTTCGGGTCAGAATATTATGATTCGCCTGATAATATTCATGCCAGAGCATTCCTGCGCCCAGCAAAATGAGCAAACCAACAGGAAAAGCAGTGCGTCGGGACAGGCGATGAAAAAAACGTTTGATATAGTGGCGCCCGAGCACGCTTTCCGGAGCAGGGATCGTTGCTCTGACATAACGGCTAAGGTAGGCAGCGAAAATAAAACTAAATACCACAATGGCGTATTGAATCACCCGATCTGTTGTAAACAACCAATCTGTGACATAGACGGTATAGATTCTGAACCATTCCAGTGTTGCATCAATGTTCACTAACAGGTTTTTCCTTTAATCATTCCGGATAAGTCGTGCATAAAAGTTGGCAGGAGTTTTTGCGCCGTAAGGCAAAGGGCTTTTGGTTCCTGAGAGCTTTTATCTCACTGTTGAGCATTTTACGCTAATTAATGATTGCTACAGGCACTCAGATAATCTTTGTGTATTTGGCTGCTTTTCAGGTTTCCGCAACCGGAGCTTTCACTGTAAGAGAATTGATTGATTTATCATGGCGTTATTTTGTTCATCTGAAGTGGTTTGATTAAATTTGTCGGAAAAACAACGGTATTTTCACCTGATTATTTTTCCGACAAAAGGCCGGTGGAGCCTTGTTGCTAAAAGGGTGTGAAGTGTTTTGTTCAGATTTCATTGAGGTTCACTGTTGCATATTTGCATCAGACATTATGTTTTACATAATTTAAGCAATCAGGGCATGTCTGGTAAAAAATCTATAACCATTATGGCTGTGCCAGCGACTAAGCCACAGGATGAATAAGCATACATTGTGCTGTGTGATTCGGCTTTTCGTTCTTTATATCAATTAAATTATTAACTCAGGAGTTACACCTAATGAAAAAAAATTACTTAGCAACTGTGGTTTGCGGTGCATTATTGGGGCCATCTCTGGTTCAGGCTGAAGTAACATTATACGATTATCAGGAAGCCAGCAGCGCGTATGAAGATGCTTATGTATCCGGTGATTTAAATGTCACTAAAAACCGGGGGGATGATCAGGCTGCTTATAATCTGAATCTGGGTGTTGATTTTGACCGCACCTTAAGTTCAGCAGACCGGGATCTCAATGTAAGAGGTGATCTGAATGGCAGCGTGAGCCGTGCCGGTACCTCAGGTGCTGATAGCGAGAGCAGCTATACCGCAGGCCTGAGCGCAACGTATGATAAGTATTTTGTACCGGGCAGCAATGGCGCGTTCTGGTTTGGCAGCGCCTCTTTGCGGGCTAATGATGCCTTTGATGATTTAGAAACCACTGCCAGTGCTGGTGTTGGTTATGGCCGGGTTACGAATGTAACGCCAATGGCAAAAACGATTCGTGTAATGGATGAGCTGGTTCATCGTGGTATTTTGAATGCTAAGCCCGCTAAATCGGTTTATCAGCAAGTGGCCGGGATCGTTGCTAAAGAATCAGAGTATGCCAGTCGACACGGTAGTGATTATGAGCTGAAGTGGCTGGGAGATATTGAGACGGCCATTAAAAGCGGCGGTGGTGTTGCAAATTTGGGAGCCGCCGGGGTTCTGAAAATTCGTGATGTGTTGGTTGATGAGAACATCTCATTGCGTCGTTATGGCTGGAAAGTGCGTGCCGGCCTGGGGTATGTGGGAACTAATTTTGACGGTTTGACGGATAAGCCCCTGTTGACTGCTGGTGCAGAATATCATCAGCCGCTGAGTAACCAGACCCAGTTGTCTAATGAAGCAACCTTTAATGCAATCGTGAATGATGGTGATAATGGGTATAATTTTAATAATCAGTTGTCATTGACCCACGAAGTGGATGACCGTATTGATTGGGAAAATACCTGGAATCTGAATTACGCTAAAAATACAGCGAGCGGTGATGATGTAACAACGAATTCAATACGTTCTTCATTTATCTATGAAATCAGCAATTCTCTGGACTTTACGACTACGGCACGAATTTCCAATGTCAGCGGTAGCAGTGATATGAATAATCCGGATGGTACTGACCGTGCACTGTTAATGGGTGTGCGCTACCGTTTACGTTAATCTGCAGAAATAACGCTTTAGCCCCTTCTTTTCCCGGGAAGGGGCATCTAACCAAACTGTGGCGTGCTATCATTGTGTTCAGTTCTGGTTTTCGTACAAGATCCAATACATGAAAATATTTCCTATTGTCCTTGCTGCCGGGCAAGGCACCCGTATGCATTCTTCTCTTCCCAAAGTTCTTCACGCTATTGCCGGTAAACCCATGTTACAGCACGTGGTTGACGCCTGTTTTGAGCTGGATACCAAACAATTAGCGGTTGTGTATGGCCATGGTGGTGAATTGGTACAGCAGAAAATAAGGCATCCGCAAATTAGTTGGGCATTACAGGCTGAACAAAAGGGCACCGGACATGCAGTGGCACAGGCTATTGATCTGGCTGCAGATGAAGATGCGGTGCTGGTTGCTTACGGCGATGTGCCTTTGATTCGTGCTCAGACTTTACAGGCATTAACAGCAGGATTAGAAAACAGTGATTTGTGTGTTTTGTCGACCTGTCTGGAACAACCCAAAGGTTATGGACGGATAGTGCGTGATGCACAGGGTAATGTCACCGCAATTACTGAAGAGAAAGATGCAGATGATGAAATCCGGCAGATTACAGAAGTAAATTCTGGCTTTATTGCTGCCCGGGGAGCAGATTTAAAACGCTGGTTGCGACAGTTAACGCCGAAAAATAGCCAGGGGGAATATTATCTTACGGATTGCGTGGGGTTGGCAGTTGCTGAGGGACTACGGGTGAATACCGTGCTTTGTGATGATCCACTCGAAGTTGAAGGGGCCAATAACCGGGTGCAGCTGGCGAGACTGGAGCGTGAGGCTCAACGGCGGCAGGTAGAAGATATCATGTTGTCTGGAGCCAGTGTGGCTGATCCGGCACGGCTGGATATTCGTGGTTCAGTGAGTGTTGGTTCGGATGTTTTTATTGATATTAACGTATTGTTAGAGGGTGAAGTAACGCTTGGTAACGATGTGGTAATCGAGCCTAACTGCGTGTTGAAAAATGTTGTTTTGGGTGATGGCTGTCATATCAAAGCGAATTCACACCTGGAACAGGCTAGTGTTGCTGCTAATTGTGATATTGGGCCTTTTGCCCGTATCAGGCCAGGAACTGAACTCGCTGAGGGTGCAAAAATTGGTAATTTTGTTGAGACTAAAAAAGCAAAGATTGGCAGGGGCAGTAAAGTTAATCATTTAAGTTATGTTGGTGACACCAATATGGGGGATGATGTCAACATTGGTGCCGGAACGATTACCTGTAATTACGATGGCGCTAATAAACATATAACGATGATTGCTGACGGGGTATTTGTTGGTTCGGGTAGTCAGCTGGTTGCGCCGGTGAGTATTGAGGCGGGAGCGACTATTGGTGCCGGTTCAACGATTACCAAACAGGTAGCCGCAGGCTCTCTGGCATTAACCCGGGCCAAACAGGTAGCAATTCAGGACTGGCAACGACCGGTGAAGGAGAAAAAATAATGTGTGGAATTGTAGGTGCTGTTGCACAACGCCCGGTAACTGAAATATTGCTTGAAGGCTTGCGGCGGCTTGAATACCGGGGCTATGACTCAGCCGGAGTGGCTGTCATTGAACCCGGCAATCGTTTACGCCGGGTCAGAGCTTTGGGCAAGGTGGCTGAACTGGCCAGCAAGCTGACACTGGAACCGGTGGAAGGTAAAACCGGTATAGCGCATACCCGCTGGGCAACGCATGGTAAGCCGGCAGAGAAAAACGCCCATCCGCATTTTAGTGGAGAGTGGGTTGGCATTGTACATAACGGTGTGATTGAGAACCATGATGCGGTGCGCGCCCGTGTCGCTGAAATGGGCTATCAGCTGGAGTCTGAGACAGATACAGAGGTGGTGGCGCACCTGATTGATTACTTTCTTAAGCGTGAAGGGACTCTGCTGAAAGCAGTTATGGCTGCCCGTGGCGAACTGGAGGGTGCCTACGCTTTAGCCGTTGTTTCCCCGGATGAGCCTAATACGATGGTGGTGGCTCGTCAGGGCAGTCCGCTGGTTTTAGGCGTTGGACTAGGTGAGCATTTCATTGCCTCCGATGTGCAGGCTCTGTTGCCGGTCACAAATCGTTTTATGTATCTGGAAAACGGTGATGTCGCGGTTGTGAAGACACATCAATTAGAAATATTTGATGCTGATGGCCAGCAGGTGGAACGGCCGGTGCAGGAGTCTGTTGCCCGTGACAGCAGCACCGACCTGGGTGAATACCGCCATTTTATGCTGAAAGAGATTTTTGAGCAGCCAGTGGCGATTAATAATACTCTCGAAGGGCGTTTATCAGCTGACCAGGTCTTACATTGCGTTAATGGTGCAGATGCTAAAGCCCTGCTTGAACAGGTGGAAGAAGTTCAGTTTATTGCCTGCGGCACCAGTTATCATGCCGGTCTGGTCGGCAAACACTGGATTGAATCGCTGACCGGAATTCCCTGCCGGATTGAAGTGGCGAGTGAATACCGTTACCGGCGACAGCCAGCGGGTCGCAATATGCTGGTGGTGACCATTTCACAGTCCGGTGAAACAGCAGATACGCTGGCGGCATTGGAAAAAGTGAAAGGGAGTAAGGGGTGTCTTGCTGCTCTGACGATTTGTAATGTTGCTGAGAGTTCACTGGTACGGGAATCTGACCTTTCACTCCTGACACATGCCGGGCCGGAGATTGGTGTAGCCTCGACAAAGGCATTCACCACGCAGCTGGCTGCTTTGCAGATGCTGACTGGTTTATTGATGCAGGTACAGAATGACGAACCTGTGCTGGCACAAAAGCTGGCTGCGGACTTATTAAAGCTGCCAACTTTAATTGAACAGGCATTAGAGTTAAACCCTCAGATTGAATCATTGGCTGAACGTTTTCTGGAAAAAAACCATGCTCTGTATCTTGGGCGTGGTGAGCAGTATCCGGTCGCGCTTGAGGGAGCGTTGAAACTTAAGGAAATTTCCTATATTCATGCTGAGGCATATCCGGCCGGGGAGTTGAAGCACGGGCCATTGGCTTTGGTGGATAGCGAGATGCCGATTGTTGCTGTTGCCCCCAATACAGTATTACTGGAAAAACTTAAGTCTAATCTGGAAGTGGTACGTGCGCGGGGTGGGGAGCTGTATGTATTTGCAGATAAGGCTGCAAACATGGAAGCATCTGATAATGTACATGTCATAGAACTGCCGACGGTGCCGGAATTATTGGCCCCGATTGTATATAGCGTGCCTTTGCAACTGCTGTCTTATCATGTGGCGGTACTCAAAGGAACCGATGTGGATAAACCACGAAATCTTGCTAAGTCAGTAACAGTTGAGTAGGCTGCGCAGGCAATTGATTGATAGAAGTGTGTTGTCTCTCAGATGGCAACATACTCTATGAATTGTCGCGTTATCCGGTTGCATTGATTGCCCGGAGAATTTGAGAGGATGGAAAGGGGGCAGGCAGCCAATGAAAAACTGGCTGGCAGCAGTATTGCTGGACTGGAAAGGGCGTTTTTTGCCATTTCGTTTCTGGATTGGTGAACTGAAAAATCCGGATGTATTGAAAGCTGATGCTATTGCAGGATTGACTGTGGCATTGGTTTTAGTACCACAATCAATGGCCTATGCGCAGCTGGCTGGTTTGCCTGCAAATGTGGGTCTATATGCATCGTTTTTACCGGTTATTCTCGCAGCTATCTGGGGGTCGTCCCGTCAGCTGGCAACCGGGCCGGTAGCGATTGTTTCATTAATGTCTGCAACGTCCCTGCAGGCAATTCTTGGTGATAATCCCAATGCTGAAACTTATCTGGTGTATGCAGCGTGTCTGGCACTAATGGTGGGTGTGTTTCAGCTTAGCCTGGGATTGTTGCGTCTGGGCAAATTAGTTGATTTCTTATCCCATCCGGTTGTTATTGGCTTCACCAATGCCGCAGCACTGATTATTGCAACCTCACAGTTAAGCAAGTTGTTTGGGGTGAGTGTGGAAAAAGGCGAACATCATTATGAACTGGTCTGGAATGTTATTAAAGCATTACCGGAAACTCATTTCCCCACATTGATGTTTACGCTGTTCTCCGTCTTTGTTCTGATTTATCTGAAAAAACTGGCGCCGTCTTTGCCTAATGTTCTGGTCGCTGTCGTGGTGAGTATTGTGGTGTCATGGGCCGTGGATTTTGAGGGCATGAAGGGCAGCGTGGTCGGTAATATTGATGGTGGTTTACCGGGGTTTAGTATTCCGCTTATTGATTTTGGTGATATCTCACAGCTATTCGTCAGTGCAATGGTGATTGCGCTGATTGGTTTTGTGGAGGCGATTTCAATTGCTAAAGCAATTGCTTCACAGACGCGACAACGTTTATCTGCGAATCAGGAGCTGGTGGGGCAGGGAATTGGCAATATTTCTGCCGGGCTGTTTCAGGGCTATGCGGTATCCGGGTCATTTTCGCGCTCGGCAGTGAATTTTGCAGCAGATGCACGCAGTGGTTTCTCGTCGGTAGTGACCGGGGTATTAGTTGCCGTCACCTTATTGTTTTTGACGCCTTTATTATACCACCTTCCGCAGGCCACGCTGGCGGCGGTGATTATGGTCGCTGTGCTTAATCTGATTAAAATTGAGCCGATTATTCATGCGTGGCGCGTGGAGCCACATGATGGCGTTGTGGCAGTTGTTACTTTTGTGATTACACTATTGGTCGCGCCGCATTTGGAGCAGGGTATTCTGGCTGGTGTAATGTTATCGCTGGGATTGTTTTTGTACCGTTCTATGAGTCCAAACTTTGTGGAAGTGGCGCGGCACCCTGATGGCTCATTGCGTGATGCGGCTACCCACCGTCTGAAAACCAGCGAAACAGTCGCAATTTATCGTTTTGATGGTGATTTATATTTCGCGAATACAGGGTATCTGGAAGGGAAAATCCTCAATAGTGTGGCACACAAACCTAAGTTAAAGGTTTTAGTGTTAGATATGGAAGCTGTTGATCAGGTGGACTC